>CAZKCK010000120.1:5771-13064 GCA_964550695.1 uncultured Bacteroidales bacterium
AAACGCAGATTGAACAGTTTATCACCGATTGTTCCCGTGATAAACCGTTGGATCTGCGTTCTGTTATTCAATTAAAAATTAAAAATTCCTAATTAAAAATTCTTAATCGAACCAGTTTTTACGTTCCTTTTTGGGGCCTTTGGAATCCGATTTTTTATCTGACTTCTTTTCTTTTTTACCTTTTAATGAAGTTTTCTTATCCTTTTGCCAGTTGGGTTCAACAAAATCTTTTGGTTTTCGTTTTGCTGATTCAAAACCTGATTCAGTGCTTGCAGGCTTTTCTTTTTTTCGCTCCCAACTCCTGTCACCATCACCAACAGGCCGTTCCTTTCTACGGGCATAGCCACTCTGGTTATCCGGGAAATCATTTCTTTTATTGCGGAATCCGCTTCCATCCCCGGTTTCTGATTTTGGGATGGCGATATCAGCAACGAGTGATACACCGTCGAAGGTTGAATTCTTGAGCGCTGTACCAACTTTATGCTCATATTTTTTATCAATTTCAAAGAAAGTACACTTCTTCATGATCTCAATTCTTCCAACTTCGGCATTCCTGAGGTCGGCTGAGTTATTGATAATTCCGATAATGGAAGTTGGATTTACCCTGTTGTTTGAACCTACATTCAGGTAAATGCGGGCAAAGTTGGTATCCCGGCTTTTGCCTGAACCACGTTCCCTGTCACGTTCACCATCACGGCTGCGTCGTCCGGTACTTTCGCCGCGGCGTTCAGGTTCCGGAATGCTGATATCTTCAGCATCTTTGTAATAATGTGAAAACCGGTTGAACTCTTCTGAAACAAAACGTTTGATAAGTTCTTCACGGCTCAGCCATGAGAGTTTGCTGTAAATAGCCGGCAGGAACTGTTCGATTTGTTTTTCATCAACTTCAACTTTTTCAAGCTGATCAATTACATTGAAAAGCTGTTTTTCGCAGATTTCCTTACCGGTTGGAACTTTTTTATGTTCAAACCGTGAACCTACGAGTTTTTCGATCTGTCTGAGTTTTGAGAATTCACGTGAGTGTACAAGTGAAATCGAAATGCCGCTTTTTCCTGCTCTGCCGGTTCTGCCGCTTCTGTGGATATAAATATCTGATTCCATCGGCATGCTGTAGTTGATGATGTGTGAAATATCACTGACATCAAGTCCACGGGCCGCTACGTCGGTGGCTACGAGTATTTGCAGGTTTCTGATGCGGAAACGGTTCATTACCATGTCACGCTGGGCCTGGCTCAGGTCACCGTGAAGTGCATCAGCATTGTACCCGTCATGGATAAGTTTGTCAGCAACCTCTTTCGTATCGGTACGGGTCTGACAGAAAACAATTCCATAGATGTTCGGATAAATATCGCAGATACGTTTCAGGCAAAGATATTTGTCTTTGGCCATCACCGTATAATAATGATGACTTACGTTTTCGGCGCTGGTATTACGTTTGCTGACTTCGATTTCTTCGGGGTCATGCATGTATTTGCGGGCAATGTCAGAAATTTCTCTGGGCATGGTTGCCGAAAAGAGCAATGTCTGTTTTTCTTTGGGGGTTTCTGCAAGAATTGAATCAAGTTCATCCTTGAAACCCATAGAAAGCATTTCGTCAGCCTCGTCAAGTACAAGGTAATTCACGCTTTCAATTTTCAGGTATTTCCGGTTGATCAGATCGAGCACTCTTCCGGGAGTTCCAACAACAATCTGGGCGCCTCTTTTCAGGGCCCTGATCTGTGTTTCAGCACTGGCGCCACCATAAACGGCAACAATGTTGATTCCTTTAATGTATTTTGAATAGTTTACCAGATCTTTGGTAATCTGAACGCAAAGTTCACGTGTAGGGCTGAGGATGATAGCCTGTGTGATACCTGAAGCGGTGTCGATTTGCTGGATGATCGGCAATCCGAAAGCGGCAGTCTTGCCTGTTCCGGTTTGAGCAAACCCAAGCAGGTCGCGTTTTTCTGTTAATAAATAGGGGATGGCCTGAGCCTGAATTGGTGTTGGTACCTGAAATCCCAGTTCCTCAACTGCTTTCAGGAGGTTTTGGCTTACGCCAAGTTCTGTAAATGTGTTCATTAAAAATTATTGAGTGTTTGTTCCCCCTGTTTTCCTATGCGCATTCCCGAGAGGTATGCACGACTAAACGCTTCTTATTTGTTTAGCATTGTGGGCTATAACCTGCCTGACTTGCGGACCGTGAACCGGTCTGATCTAAATTGGGAACTTAAAATTCTGGCTGCAAAGATACAGCTAATTATTTGATTGACAATCAATGTTGCTGAAAAGATTGAAATTGTAATGAGATATCCCCATTATTTCAATGGTAATTGATCTAAAATTCCGATTCCGGCTGTTTCATCAACTCTTTGGTACTCAACAGACCGCAGGCCGCATAAATATCCTGCCCGCGTGATGCCCTGATGGTGGTAAGTATCCCTTTTTCGTTGAGGCGGGTTTTAAAATATGCAATTGTTTCTTCGGTTGATGATTCAAGTGGCGTGCCCGGAATAGGATGAAATCGAATGAGGTTGATCCGGCATTTTACACCATGCAGGATTTTTACTAGTTCATTAATGTGCTTATTGGTGTCATTTAAACCTTTAAACATAATGTATTCAAAGGAAACCCTACGTTGTTTTCCCCAATCAAAATCCTTTATAGTTTTTATAACATCATGGAGGTGATATACATTTTCAATTGGCATCAGTTTCCTTCGTTCATCTTCAAAAGGCGTATGCATACTTACTGCAAGATGGCACTGGCTTTTGATCAGGAATTTTTCTAAAGCAGGGACAATACCAATTGTTGAAACTGTGATGCGTTTCGGGCTCCAGGCAAATCCCCAATCCGATGTCAATATTTCAAGACTTTGAAGCACATTGTCAAGATTATCAAAAGGTTCACCCATACCCATGTAAACCACATTCGTAAGTTTTTCAAACTCAGGCAGGCTTCTAATCTGGTTTACAATGTCGCCTGCTGACAGGTTTGCCTGAAAACCCTGTTTACCGGTCATGCAGAACAAACATCCCATTTTACAACCAACCTGCGATGAAACACACAGTGTGGCTCTGTCTTCTTCAGGAATGTAGGCGGCCTCAATAAACCTGTTGGTTCCATGTTTAAAAAGGTACTTTTTTGTTCCATCAACTGATTCCTGCACTTTTACAGGATTTAAAATCCCAAGTTCATAGTTTTCTTTCAGAAATTCTCTGCCTTTTTTTGAAATATTGCTCATGTCATCTATCGAGCCTGCACGTTTCTGGTAAAGCCATTCGGCAAGTTGTTGTGAGGCAAAGGAAGGAAGTCCGGCTGATACAGCTACATTTTTTAACTGATCCGGGTTCATGCCAAAAAGAGTATCCATGAATAACATTTTTTGCAAAAATACCCTTTTAAACGATTCTTTTGGTTTGCAGAAGCAGATTCTGATTCCATGAATCATCCGGTTAGTCTTATATTAATGTATAATAGGTGTCAGAAGTATATTTCCGAAACTATATTGTCAAAATGTACTCCTTTATTTATAAGTATATCGCGGGTTTCAACAACCATTTCAGCATTTCCGCACAGGTAGAATAATTGGTTCACATCAAGTTGATCCAAATTTTGCAGGTAGTTTGTGAGGCGACCGAAATAAATACCAGGAACATTTTCTCCTGAACAACACCTGATATAATTTTCGAGAAGTACGCTCTCTAATACATTATTATAATAGAATGAATTTTGAGTCCTGCTGCCATGTATCAGCATCTTTCCATCTGCCTGTTTTGATAGGACCATTGAAACGAAAGGTGCAATGCCGGTACCGGTGGCAATCCATATTCCTTTCCCTGGTTTACACAGAAAGGTGCCAAAAGGTTCAGAACACCAGATTTCATCACCTGTTTTAAGTTTGGAAAGCAAAGGTGTGAGTGCCCCTCCGGGTTTTTCATCAAACAAAATGCTGATTTCATAATCTTTTTCGCCTGAAGCAATGCTATAGAGGCGGGATGTTCCATCCTTTTCAATCGCCAATCTTACCATCTGCCCCGCTTTAAATTCCGAAAACCGGGCAAATTTCAGGATATAAACATCCGGATTTATTAAGGCTATACTTAATACCTTTACTTTCCTGTAACTTATTGTATTTTTTTTAATCATTTAACTTTCCTTATTTACCACTTCAATTGTAAAATTTGCAGCAAGTGCAGCTAGAGCGCCAACTGCGGCCAGAATCGGAGCCAGAACGGCTCCAATAACTCCAATCGTGAGCGGAATTTCAATGTAAGTTTTTCCCTCGTCGTTTTTTATAATAATCCGGTGGACATTCCCTTGTTTGATCAACTCTTCAACTTTTTTAATCAGCTCAGAGCCTTTAACCTTAAACTCATTGGTATTCATAATTTTATATTTTTTATTATTTGGGTTTGTATTTCAGAAAAGTCAGCCACTTATGCACAGTGTAATGATAAACAGCGCATCATGCAAAATGACAATCTGCATATTATTAAAGAATATAAAGGTACAAATAATTATTCGGACTCATCCAAACGATTATAAAAAACTCATATTCATGGCGTTATTATTTGCAGGATCATGGTTAGGTAATGGATGCTATAAATAATGTGTCTGTTTTTTTTCTACTTTAGCACTCTTTAAATGAATACCTGTTTTTGAATGCTGAATTTTTAGTTTTATGATTTTTTCTGACCCCATTTGTTTTAATGAAGTATTATTAAAGGCACAACAACATATCCGGGCAATGTTCAGGCGGGAAGGCGCTCCAGATTTATGCTATCATAACTTCATTCATACTGAAGGGGTTGTGGCTGATGCACTTTGGATTGGAAAAGGTAGTTGTTTAAACGAGGAGCAGTTGTTTATTGTTGAATTGGCTGCATGGTTTCATGATTCAGGATTTACAAACACTTACAAGACACATGAAAAGGAAAGTGCTGAACTGGCATCTTCGTTTCTCAGGCATCTAAATGTTGAAAGTTATATTATTGAGCAGGTTACAGAGTCTATTCTTGCCACACGTATGCCACAAAGTCCGCAAAATTTGATTCAGGAAGTGTTATGTGACGCTGATCTTGCCTACCTGGGCAGTAATCGGTTTTTTGATGTTTCAGAAAGACTTCGCACTGAATGGAAGAATGAAAATATCGAAAATTTGACCGAACATGATTTTTCAATGGTTTCAGCTGATTTTCTCAGGAGCCACAGGTATTTCACTGAATTTGCCAGACAGCAACTTGATGAGGGCAAATGGCGAAATTTGAACCTGATTGGTGTTAAAGTACAGAATAATAAGCATATTAACTCATAATAAATAAATTTTACAATTATGTCAAGAATACTTGAAAACCTTTATCCACAGGATATTTGGACATATTTTGAAGACATTTGCCAGATTCCACGGGCTTCAAAAAAGGAGGAGAAGATAGCAAAATACCTTATGGAATTTGCAAAATCAAAGAATTTGAGTGCCGCCATGGATGCTGCCGGAAATGTTGTGATCGTTAAATCTGCAACCAAGGGGTACGAGAACCATAAGACAATTGTCTTGCAGAGTCACATGGATATGGTGTGTGAAAAGAATAGCGATATTGTTCACGATTTTGATAAGGATCCGATTCAGCCCTGGATTGATGGTGATTGGGTTAAGGCCAGAGGAACTACCCTTGGAGCCGATGATGGGATTGGGATTGCAGCCCAGCTGGCAGTGCTTGCGTCAAGCCAACTTCAGCATGGACCGGTTGAGTGTCTTTTTACAGTTGATGAAGAAACCGGTTTAACAGGAGCTGCTGCGCTTGAGCCAGGTTTTATAAAGGGTGAAACCCTGTTGAATCTTGATTCAGAGGATGAAGGTGAATTGTTTATCGGATGTGCTGGTGGTATAGATACAGTGGCAACAACTTCCTACAAGAAAAAACCGGTTCCTGTAAATTACGCCGGATACAAAGTCATGGTTTCAGGTTTAAAGGGAGGTCACTCCGGTGATGATATCCATCGTGGGTTGGGGAATTCAAATAAAATCTTAAACCGTTTCCTGTGGAATTCATCTAAAGAATTTAAGATCAGAATTACAGAGATCAATGGTGGAAATCTTCGGAATGCGATTCCTCGTGAAGCCTGGGCTCAGATTATTGTTCCCCTGAAGAAAGAAACTGCTTTTCTGGAAGCTCTCAAAGCTTTTACAACTGATATTAAGAATGAGTTGAGTATTACAGAACCAGAGATGGTAATAAGATGTGAATCAACGCAGTTGCCTGAATTCGTGATAAATAAAAACGCACAAAGAAGGTTGTTGAATGTTTTATATGCCTGTCCGCACGGTGTAATAGCTATGAGCCAACGTATGCCTGGGATGGTTGAAACATCAACCAATCTGGCTTCTGTAAAGTTTGTTGAGGATAATCAGATTGTTGTGACAACCAGTCAGCGAAGCGATAGTGAAAGTGCGAAGAAAGACATTGCGATGATGGTAGAAAGCGTTTTTGTTTTGGCAGAGTTTGATGTAAAACATGGTGATGGCTACCCAGGCTGGACGCCAAACCCTACATCTGAAATTCTTAAAAGTACAGTACAGGCATATACTCAACTATTTGGAAATACGCCAATTGTGCGTTCAATTCATGCTGGATTGGAATGTGGATTATTTTTAGAAAAGTACCCCAACCTTGATATGGTGTCATTTGGTCCGACACTAAGAGGTGTTCATTCACCTGATGAGAAAATTAATATCGCAACTGTTGAAAAATTTTGGAAACTGCTTGTTGAAATTCTCAGGATTGCTTAATAATCAATATATTGTAAACGCATTTGTGTTTTTTTTGATATTTTGTGCTAGTTTTAAAAATTTGACATTTTCTGAATAGGTTTTGAATTTTATGAACAATTGGCATTGGGGCATTATGTAAAATTGCATAATGCCCATTTTTTTGCAGTTTTTTCATTTATTTGTGTAAATAATTTATAATTAATGAATTAAGCTATAATTTTTCAATTTTTGTCATATCGAAAAATTCAGTTATTTTTGAGTTATGTGGAGTAAATTGAAAATGGCACTAAATAATTTAAATAACTGATTAACAAATAATTAATATTTTCAGTTTGAATAGTATTTAAAATTCCCAATAGTAAATATAAAAAAATATTGATTTATTATTAATTTAATATCAATGATTTATAAACTATTTTATTTTTTTTTTCATGATGGGCTTGTTTGGTAAAAATCTTTTACCGTACCTTTGCAGCCTCATTAGAAAATGGTTCTCACACAAGATTAATAAAGTTAGAGGATAATGCGGATAAAAAAGTTTG
>CAZKCK010000121.1:0-4639 GCA_964550695.1 uncultured Bacteroidales bacterium
TAAAAATACTGTCTTTTGTTAGTGGCTGGTTTTCTGATTCCAATTTCTTGTATGCATTGTATAAACCATCACCAATTTTTTTTAATCTTTCATTAAGTTCTGAATAACCTTTCACCCCGGCCTGTTCTATTGGATTCCATTTTTTGGGGTTTATGTGTTCACCTGTGGAAAATTTGAACCGTAACTTATTTGCGTAAATGTTTGCATATATTAATGTATCGCTTTTGGCGTTGGGTTCCTTCAGTGCAAAGTTTGTTTTCATAATTTGAAAGTTTACACAAAGATAATACAAATGATAATACAGGGGCGGTCGGGGGCGTTATTTTTTTAATTAGGCTTAATTTTAGTTAATCTTTTAACTATCTTTGTGTTTTGGTTCTGATTGTAAAATACTGATATTCATAAATATTATTATTTAAAAAGATTAAATTTTATTAAATTGTTGGTAGTCCCGCCCCGGGTACTGTAAAATTAATTAACCCTTTAATAATCATCAGATTGTTAAAGGGTTTTTTAATTAGGGTTCGATGATTTTTGCTGCTGTGGATCAGATGATCATTGCTGGCTCAATAATCAAAAGACGTCATAAATTCTTTTGCTGACATAAAAATGTTGTAATTTTGCATATCGTAAATGATTGTAATCAAAGTATCACTTAATCCGGTATTTATTTGGTACAGATACTAAAAAAACCTTCAATGCCCCAATACAGCCATCCTGACAGAAGTATACAACCAATATCTGGAAAAGTTCTTGATTTTCCGCTTATTGCAAATAAACTTACTCCGCCATTAACCCTTCTTAATCCTGAGAAAGTTCTGCTTGATAACGGGATACCGCTTTACCTTATAAAAGCCAGCGCACATGCTGTGATCAGGCTTGATTTGGTGTATAACAATGGCAAATGGTTTGAAGATAAGCCGCTGGTATCATCATTTTACAATCAGATGTTACGCGAAGGTACCCTGAAAATGAATTCGGCAGCCATTGCGGAATTTTTTGATTATTATGGCGCTTATCCCAATTTTGTGGCCGAAAACGATAACACCAACGTTCAGCTTTATTGTCAGAGTAAACACTTCAACCAATTATTTCCGGTACTCTGGCAATTGGTTACCGAACCTTTGTTCCCGGAACATGAACTCGAAACGTTCAGAATGGTTCAGAAACAGGATTTTATGGTTAATCTTGAAAAGGTAGCCTTTTTGGCACGTGGCAAATTTAATGCACTTGTTTATGGCGAAGACCATCCTTACGGAGTCGAGATTAATCCGGCGCATTATGACGCAATTACCAGAGATGACCTTGTTAAATTTCACCATGAAAGCAATCCTGCTACTCCTGCTTTCATAATAATGTCAGGTTGCTTTTCAAAGGAAGATATTCAGACGATTAACAGTTTTTGCGGACAGCAAGCCAAACCTGATGTAAAGGCGGAAATTACCCGTCAGATCAATTCCGGAACAGAAAAAAAGGTTCACTTTCAAAAAGATCACGCATTGCAAACAGCCATACGCATCGGTAAAGTTGCGGTTAGCCGTACAGATGCCGATTATGCTGCAATTCATCTGCTTACAACTGTGCTCGGCGGCTATTTTGGGTCAAGGCTGATGCGGAACATACGCGAAAACAAGGGGTATACCTATGGTATTAATGCCTGGGTTATTCCTTACATTCATGCAGGTAATCTGGTTATTGCTTCTGAAACCAACGCTGAAAACGCTCAGCGTGCAATTGATGAAATTTATAGGGAAATGGACATCATTACGCAACAGCAAATAGATATTGACGAGCTTGAACTTGTGAAAAATTATATTACCGGCAGTTTTTTGCGCAGTATCGACGGGCCCTTTGGACTGGCCGACAGGACAAAAACTGCTGTGGAATCAGGTTTAAATGAGCACTTTTACATACATTTTTTAAACAAAATCAACCGATTTTCTCCCGATGAATTGCTGGATACAGCAAAAAAGTATTATCAGCCCGATAGTTTTTATGAAGTAAGGGCCGGTTTATAATAACTTTACCGATGAAACGTTGTTTAACTGCATATGCTAAAAATAAGGTTTATACTTGCCAGCCTGCTGGTCGGGCTTAGTGTTTGTTCGCATGCAATATTTCTGCCTGTCGACCTGAATTGCTCGCGTGTAGAAACAAACGGGAATGCCACCATTGAATGGATTCCAAAGTATGGCAGCCTTGACTTTGCCCGTTATGAGGTGTATTATTCACAGTTACCGGCATCCGGATTTACACTTATTGACCAAATTCCCGATATCACATCAACTTCTTACCTGCATACTCAGGCTTATGCCAATGATCAATCCGCTTACTATTACATAAAAACCGTTGCCGGCGGCGGAGGGTTTGCAATTTCTGATACCATTGGCATCATTTCAACAAGCCATAGCGTTGAAGACGAATCAATTGTACATCTTTCGTGGACCAGCCCCAAAACCCCATTGCCGTCAGGATATGGTTATTACAACATATATGTGAAGATTGGCAACGGTCTGTGGAACCTGCTCGACAGTACACAATCCACCGAATATCCTGATACTACTTTTGTTTGTGAAGACCGATATTACAAGATTGTACTTTCAAACGGCGGCTGTGATTGTATATCAACTGTTGAACAGGTTGATCATGACATTATGCAACCTTATAGCCCACTCTATGATAGTGTGAGCGTTGACGTGAACGGGAATATTTCTTTTGGATGGACGCACAATATAACCCCAGACGTACAGGGGTATGTTATTTTTAAATTTGAAGGCGGAATCTGGGATACATTAGCAGTGGTGAATGGTGCAACAACATCATTCTATACTGATTATACGCTTGATCCCTCCACGAGCCCGCGAAAGTTTTGTATTGCTGCTTTTGATATGTGTGGCAATATGAGTGGTGATATGGGAATCCCGCAGGCTCAGCAGACAATACTCCTGCAGCAACCCCAGTTTGACCCGTGCGCTGATAGTGTGGTACTTAACTGGAGTGCATACACCAACTTTATGGGAGGGCTTTCAGGCTACAGAGTTTATTATAAAGAAAATGATGATGTTTTTCTTCCATTGTCACTCGTGCCTCCCGGCACAACCTCATATATTCATAAAGGTCTTGAAGACAATGTAAAATATTCATACTTCATCAGAGCACTTGGCGCTGACGGGAGCCGTTCATCCTCTTCTGTTATCCGTTCACTGCATGTACGTAAGCCAGCACATCCATCGTATGAATACTTAAAATATGTAACGGTTGTTGATAATAAGTATATCAAAATTCAACTCCTTCCTGATTCTTTGGTTCCCGTTACCGGATACGACGTTATGCGTTCGGAAAGCGAAAACGGGCCATTCAAATTTTTACGCCAGCTCGATATTCCCTATGCCGGATATGCATTTGCCGATAGTACGGCAGAAGTCAGCAAGAAATCATATTTCTACAAGATACTTGTTTATGACAGTTGTGGAAATGTTTCACTTGAATCGAATACGATGAACAGCATACATCTGCGAAATGCGGGTGCCGGACTTTTGTCATGGAATAAATTTGAAGGTTTTGAAACGGGAGTAGAGGGGTATGATATTTACCGCATTAAAGAGGGCATCACCGAAAAAATTGGAGCTACTGATCCGGGAGTTACCGAATATTCTGATCCTAACCTGACCCCTGACCAAAGTGCCTCTTATTATGTAGAAGCAGTTGAGGCTGCTGGTAACCAATATGGTATAAAAGAAAAGTCAGTTTCAAACCAGATAACTCTTGATGCCGAGTTCAGGCTTAATCTGCCAAATGCATTCACCCCATATCTTGACAATAACAATGTTTTTAAACCTAAAGCCATTTCATTTGATGCTTCAGAATACTATTTTGCCATATTCAGCCGATTTGGAATGAAAATTTTTGAAACCACCGATTATTCTGAGGGTTGGGATGGCCGTTCAAAAGGCGATCCTGTGCCAAGTGGTGCCTATGTTTATTACATCAGGATGCTTACACTTGACGGGCGTTATGTTGAACAGCGGGGACTTGTGGTAGTTCTTAATTAGTGCAGGTAAACAAATGATGATTAAGGTGTAAGAGTTAAAAGTTTGTTAAATTGTTTGAACTGATCGTACGAACTATTCAAAACAATGCCATCCTCTTTGTAATTTTTATAAATTTGCACGTCAAAAGCCGAAGTAATGACAATTTCAAACTATAAGTTTATCGGGGAAGGACTCACTTACGATGATGTGCTTCTGGTGCCTTCCTATTCCGAAGTATTGCCGCGTGATGTTGATATTTCGTCGAGGTTCAGTAGAAATATTCCACTCAAAGTACCCATTGTTACCGCCGCTATGGATACGGTAACAGAATCAGGGATGGCGATTGCAATTGCCAGAGCCGGTGGAATAGGGGTGCTGCACAAGAATATGAGCATCAGCAGTCAGGCGCTTGAAGTAAGAAAAGTAAAAAGGGCAGAGGCTGGTATGATACTCGATCCGGTTACCCTGATTGAGAGTGCAACGGTGCTTGATGCTCTGAATATTATGCGGGAGTTTAAAATCGGAGGGATTCCGGTGGTGAACGATAAAAAGATACTCGTAGGCATCGTTACCAACCGCGACCTGCGTTTTGAACGTAACCTGGGTCG
>CAZKCK010000121.1:4739-12911 GCA_964550695.1 uncultured Bacteroidales bacterium
CCCGAACGTGTTGAAGCCCTTGTGAATGCCGGAGCTGATGCTGTTGTGATTGACACAGCCCATGGCCATACCAAAGGTGTAATGGAAATGGTAACCCTGATCAGGAACAAATTTACAGGCATTGATCTGGTTGTGGGAAACATTGCCACATCCGAAGCCGCAAAGGACCTGGCAAAGCTTGGTGTTGATGCGGTTAAAGTTGGTATTGGTCCGGGTTCTATTTGTACAACACGCGTTGTTGCCGGTATCGGAGTTCCGCAGCTTACCGCTGTTCTTGATGTAGCCGAAGGATTAAAAGGGTCAGGTATTCCAATCATTGCTGATGGAGGTATCCGTTACACAGGCGATATTGTAAAAGCCCTTGCTGCCGGCGCTAGCACAATCATGGCCGGTTCACTTTTTGCAGGTGTTGATGAGGCTCCGGGTGAAACCATCATATACGAAGGCCGCAAATACAAAACCTACCGTGGCATGGGTTCGGTTGAAGCGATGCAACAGGGTTCTAAAGACAGATATTTTCAGGATATGGAGGATGACATAAAAAAACTTGTTCCAGAAGGAATTGTAGGAAGAGTTCCCTATAAGGGCTCACTGATGGAAGTAATCCACCAGCTGATCGGAGGCCTTCGCGCAGGTATGGGATATACCGGTTCCATAAACATCGGACGTTTACAGGAAGCTAAATTTTTACGTATCACCCAGGCCGGAATCATCGAAAGCCATCCCCATGACATCACCATCACGCGTGAAGCACCGAATTACAGCAGATAATTTCTTCAATAAATAATAAATACTAAAAATCAAGGTTTGATTATAAGCTAAAAAGCAACGTTCTATTCTATGAAAAAATCAATTTTACCCATTTTGTTTTCAAAACTGTCAGCAGTTTTTATGGTGCTGTTCATATCATTGAACAGTTTTTCGCAAAATAATACTGACGTTCTTCTTACAATTGACGGAACGCCCGTTACAGTAGCCGAATTTCTGAATGTTTACAAGAAAAATAACATTCAAACTGAGGTCATCGACAAAAAATCACTTGATGAATACCTTGACTTGTTTATCAATTTTAAACTGAAGGTACGCGATGCAGAGACCAACGGACTGGATACAGCCAAGGCATTCAAGGATGAACTGGCAGGTTACCGCAAGCAGCTCGCTGCCCCGTATTTTGTTGATGACAACGTGGTTGAGGGCCTCATCAGAGAAGCTTATGAACGTATGCAATCTGACATCAGAGCCAGTCACATACTTATAAAATGTGAACAGAATGCCTTGCCAAAAGATACCCTCGCTGCATTTAAAAAGATCAATGATATTTATGAAAAGATAGTTGCCGGCGCTTCTTTTGAAAAAATGGCCGCTGAATATTCAGAAGACCCGTCAGCAAAAGACAGGGAAGCCAACAATCAACACCCATTTCTGAAAGGAAATAATGGCGATCTAGGCTTTTTTACCGTCTTTAATATGGTTTATTCTTTCGAAACGGCTGCTTATAAAACACCTGTTGGCCAGGTTTCCAAACCAATCAGGTCCAGTTTTGGGTATCATCTGGTTAAAGTTTCAGATAAAAGGTCGGCGCTGGGCAAAGTACAGGCAGCCCATATCTTTTTGCAGATTCCACCAAAATCAACTCATGCTGATAGTATCAAAGTTGCTGCACGTGCTGATTCAATTTATCAGCGTGTACTGGCAGGAGACAAATTTAAAGATTTGGTTAAAAAGTACTCTGATGACAAGGGATCTGCACAAAATGGCGGTGCATTGCCCTGGTTTACATGCAACAGGCTTGTTCCTGAATTCATTCTGGCAGTATATAACCTGCAGGATACAGGGATGATAACCAAACCTGTTCTGACATCCTACGGATGGCATATCATTAAATTACTCGATCGCAAAGCCATCGGAACCTATGAAGATAATAAAAGTGATATCAAACAGAAGGTTGTGAAGGATATGCGCCACGACAAGAGTAAGGAAAGCATACTAACCAAAATCAAAAAAGAATACAAATTCACCGAAAATGCCAAGGGTTTATCAGCTTTTTATAAAGTAGTTTCTGACAGCGTTTTTGTTGCAAAATGGAGTGCAGATGAAGCAAAAAAACTACGTAAGAAGCTTTTTGTTATTAATGGTATAGAACACAATCAACAGGAATTTGCTGTATATCTGGCAAAAAACCAGAAAAAGGAAAAATTTGAACCCATCGAAGCATATGTGAACCGCAAATACAAAGCCTTTACGGATGAAGCTTTGCTTGCCTATGAAGACAGTCAGCTTGAAAGCAAATACGAAGAGTTCAGACTTATTGTGAATGAATACAGGGATGGCATCCTGCTGTTTGACCTGACACAGCGTAAAGTTTGGGACAAGGCTGTAAAAGATACAACTGGTCTGGAAGCTTTTTATCAGACTGTAAAGAATAATTATATTTGGGATGAACGTAAAGAAGCTACAATCGTAACCTTTAAAAATGTAAAAAGTGAACAGGACGCCGCTGATTTACTCATGATGGCCAATGATCTGGTTGTTGTTCAGAAAATGAAATTTGAAGATTTACGTGATAAAATTACTACTGACTCTACTTATACAGGGACTGTTGAATTGGAGAAATACCTGAAGGGCGAGAATGAACTTGTTGATTTGCTGCAGAATGCCGGACAATCAGAAAAGAAAATAGTTGTTGAATCAGAAGGGAAATATGTTGCAAAACTGGCATATATGAACAGGATTGTACCATCATCTCCAAAAGAGTTTGCAGAAGTTAAAGGCCTTGTAACCGCTGAATACCAGAACTTCCTTGAAAAAGAATGGATAAAGGAACTGAGGGCAAAATATCCTTTTACGGTAAACAAACAGGTCCTTGAAACGATAAAATAATTTCAAATAATTGTAAATGAGGTGCCCGGATTCTTAGTCCGGGCATTTTAGATAAAAAGATGTATATAAAGCGCGGTCATTTCCTATCCTTTTTACTTGCAATTGTATTGTTGAGTTCGTGTAATTTTATCAAACGAAACATCAATAACAATGAACAGGTACTGGCCAAGGTATATGAAGATGATTTGTATGAATCCGATTTAAAGGGAATTGTTCCGGAGGGTACAAGTCCAAATGACAGCATTCAGCTTGTAAAAAATTTTGTTGAAACCTGGATCAGAAACCGGTTGGTGCTGCATCAGGCCAATAAAAACCTTTCTGACGAACAGAAGGACTTTAAAAAGCAACTGGATGATTACCGGAATTCTCTTGTAATTTATACATACGAGAGCCAGCTTATCAGGCAAAATCTTGATACCCTTGTGAATGATACATCCATAGAGGCGTATTACGAAACAAATAAGAATAATTTCCTGCTGAAAGACCATATTATAAAAGTTGCCTATGTTAAATTGCATTCCGATTCTATCAGGGCAATTAAGACTGCACGTAAATTCCTTGAACCTGACTCACTTGTGGATTTTGACCGGTTCGAAAAATTTTGCCTGAGCCGTACTGCCGGTTATCTGGTAAGTATCAACTCATGGTATGGTTTCCGCGACCTTATTCAGACCGTTCCAATTGAAACATATAACGAAGAAGATTTTATAAGGAATAAAAAGCTTGTCGAAGTGAATGCTGCTCCTTATATTTATATCGTTCGCTTTTACAGTTTTACGCTTAAAGATGCGCTTTCCCCCTTAAGTTTTGAGCGCGAAAATATTAAGAGTATAATAATTAATATGCGTAAGGTTGACCTCGTAACCAAAATGCAGGACGAACTGTATAAAAATGCCTTAAAAAACAAAGATTTTGAAGTTTTCTAACCCTATTTTCATGAAAAAAATTCCAATAGTATTCTTTATCCTTCTTTTCACTTTTGCCAACCTTGCCGCTCAAACAACTTTACCGAACGAGAATATTGTTGATGAGGTAGTTGCAGTTGTTGGTTCAAAAGTAATTTTAAAATCTGATATCGAAACCCAATATATTCAATTCAGAGCCCAGGGCAATATCAAAGGCAGTGCCCGTGAAACAAAATGCACCATTCTCGAAGGCATGCTCTTTAATAAGCTTTTGTTGAATCAGGCTGATATTGATAGCATTGAAGTTACTGAAAAACAAGTAGAAGGCGAACTCGACAGGCGGATCAAGTATTTTATTCAACAAATCGGATCAAAGGAAAAACTCGAAGAGTATTTTAAAAAGTCACTCTACGAAATTAAAGAAGAGTTCAGGGAAATCATCCGCGATCAGATGCGTGTAGAATCGGTTCAGGGATCTTTGGCTAAAAATATTACCATTACCCCTTCTGAAGTGCGTGGTTTTTTGCGAAAAATGCCTGAAGACAGTATTCCGATGGTAAATGCCGAATATGTGATTGGTCAGATTGTAAAAAATCCTAAAGTGGGCATTGCAGAAGAAATAGAGGTGAAAGAAAAATTACGCTCGCTGCGTAAAAGGATACTTGACGGTGAAAGCTTCAGTACGCTGGCGATTTTGTATTCAGAGGATCCCGGTTCAACACAAAAGGGTGGCGAAATTGGTTTGTTTGGACGAGGCGAGTTGTATCCCGAGTACGAAGCGGCTGCATTTAAACTGAAACCCGGAGAAATTAGTGATATTGTAAAAAGTAAAGCGGGATTTCATATTATTCAACTCATTGAACGTAAGGGCGATTATATCAATACACGCCACATTCTGTTGTCGCCAAAAGTATCACCCGAAGAACTGGCAAAATCAGCAAGCATGCTGGATAGTATCGCAAAACTCATTAAAGCGAATACCCTCACCTTTGATGCCGCTGTCCCGAAATTTTCTGATGATCCCAATAAAATTAACGGTGGGCTGATGGTGAATGCAGCAACCCAAACTACACGTTTTGAGCCTGATCAGCTTGATCCTAAAGTGTTTTATGTGATCGATAAACTTGAAACAGGTCAGATTTCAAATCCCGTACCTTTTAAAAACGATGATAATAAAGATGCTTACCGCATCCTTTACCTGAAAGAAAAGTCAAAACCCCACAAAGCCAATATGAAAGATGATTATGACAGAATACAGGGCTGGGCTTTGGGTAAAAAGAAGGAAAAGGCACTCAATGAATGGGTGAACCAGAAGGTTCTGGAAACATATATTCGCATCAATGAATCATACAATGACTGCGTTTTTTCACAGACGTGGTTGAAGAAACAGAAATAAAGAAGAAAATTCATGATAATATATAAAAATGATGCTGAGGCTGTTGAAGGCCTTCATGAAGCATATAAACAATTAAAAGGAGAAATCGGAAAGGTTATCATCGGGCAACATGATACCATCGACAATGTGCTTATTTCGATATTCAGCCGTGGCCATTGTTTGCTCGTTGGTGTGCCAGGTCTTGCCAAAACACTGTTGGTGAACACCGTTTCAAAAGTTCTTGGCCTCTCTTACAGCCGGATTCAGTTTACCCCTGACCTGATGCCTTCTGACATCATTGGTACTGAAATACTTGATGAAACACGCAAATTCAAATTCCTGAAAGGGCCTGTTTTTGCAAACATAATACTTGCGGATGAAATTAACCGCACACCTCCAAAAACCCAGTCTGCTTTGCTGGAAGCCATGCAGGAAAAATCAGTCACTGTGGCCGGCACTTCTTATAAGCTGGATGAGCCGTTCTTTGTGCTAGCCACCCAGAATCCGATTGAGCAGGAAGGGACCTATCCGCTTCCCGAAGCCCAGCTTGACCGGTTTATGTTTAATATCTGGCTCGGCTATCCACAACCTGATGAGGAAATGCGTATCGTAAAATCAACAACCGGCGAACACCAGCCAACGGTTGAAGTGAAGCTACAGGCCGAGGAGATCAAATTCTACCAGAATTTGGTTCGCAAGATTCCGGTGACCGATAATGTGTTACAATATGCGGTGAATCTTACCGGTAAAACAAGACCCGGAACACCCAGAGCACATCAGTGGGCTGATACATACATTACCTGGGGAGCAGGGCCACGTGCCTCACAGTATCTGATACTCGGTGCCAAATGCCATGCTGCTGTAAGAGGAAAATTTTCGCCTGATACCGAAGATGTGCGTGCTGTGGCAACTGCAGTGCTCAGGCATCGTATTGTGCGCAATTACAAGGCTGAAGCCGAAGGGATCAGCGTTGAAGCTATTGTTAAAAAATTAATGGAATCATAAACTGTCATGAATATTAAAAGCATTTTTACCTGGATAACTATTTTTTGTGTTGCTGTTACTGCCAGGGCCGGCGAAGGCATGTGGCTTCCACTGCTGCTGGAACAATTGAACCAGAAGGAAATGCAGGATATGGGGATGCGCATCAGCGCCAGCGATATTTATGATGTAAATCACTCCAGCCTGAAAGATGCAATTGCGCTATTCGGAGGTGGCTGTACCGCTGAAGTTGTATCTGACAAGGGGCTGATTCTTACAAATCATCATTGCGGGTATGGTCGTATACAGAACCATAGCAGCATTGAACATGATTACCTCAGAGATGGTTTCTGGGCAGCTACACAGGACGAAGAACTTCCGAATCCCGGCCTCACAGTATCATTTCTTATCAGGATGGAAAATGTTTCGGTTCAAGCGCTTGATGGGGTATTGCCAGCCATGAATGAAAAACAGCGGAAAGCCAAAATCATAGAAAATTGTACAAAAATTCAAAAGACAGCTTCTGAAGGAAATAAGTACCAGGTAGTTATACGGCCTTTTTATGCCGGCAATGAGTTTTATCTGCTGGTATATGAGGTTTTTAGTGATGTCAGGTTGGTGGGAGCACCGCCTTCAAATATCGGGAAATTCGGCGGCGATACTGATAATTGGATGTGGCCCCGGCATACGGGTGATTTCTCTGTTTTCAGAATTTATGCTGATCAGAATAATAATCCCGCACCCTATTCAAAAGAGAACAGGCCGTATAAACCCAAAAAACATCTGACAATTTCGTTAAAAGGTGTTGACAAAGGCGATTTTACGATGGTTTTCGGGTATCCCGGAACAACGCAGGAATACCTTCCCGCCGATGCTATCCAGATGACTACCGGACTGATTAATCCTGTGCGTATAAATATGCGGCAGATTCGGCTTGACATCATGCATAAGTCAATGGATACCAGTAATCTCATGCGGATACAGTATTCGGCAAAATACGCCGGCATTGCAAATAGCTGGAAAAAGTGGCAGGGTGAAAATCTGGGTATCAAACGTATGAATGCCATCGAAAAAAAACGTGAGTATGAGAATAGGTTTAACCTGTGGTGCAGACAGGATGCAGAAAGGAATGAAAAATACGGCACTGTTTTATCGGCTTTTGCCGAAAATTATGATGGCTATTCATTCCTGAAAATTTCTGAAACATATCTGACTGAGGCTGGTCTGGGGATTGAAATTGTAAAGTTTGCCAGATCCTTTGACAAGCTCATTTCACTGTGCAGTGAGAAACCTCTGGCAAATGAAAAGATAGCCGAACAGGTGAAACTCCTTGTTTCGGCCACTGATAATTTTTATAAGGATTACCAACCTGTTATAGATCAGGAAATTATGACAAGGCTTTTGGCAGAATATGCAGGAGGAAAAGGTAAAATTGCTTATCCGGATGTTTTGGTATTGATTGACAAGAAGTACAAAGGAGATTTTGATAAATACACAAAGCATGTATTTAAAAAATCGATATTTGCTGACAAAAAACGACTCACCTCATTGCTGTCAGACTTTAAACCATCATCAGCCAAACAGATTGCGGGGGATCCTGCATTTATTCTTGCCAAAGGATTGCTCGACCATTATAAAACCCAAATTGAACAGGGGATTAAAGTTTATGAACAGGGTCTTGACAGCCTTCAACGCATTTTTATGTTTGCCCGGATGCAAATGGAACCTGATAAACGGTTTTACCCTGATGCTAATTCAACCCTGCGTATAGCCTACGGGAAGGTTGACAATTACAAACCCCGGGATGGTACAATGTATCAACATTATACAACCCTCTCAGGTATAATTGAAAAGGAAGACCCTTCAGTATTTGATTATGTGGTTGAACCCCGACTGAAACAACTTTACAATACAAAGGATTACGGACGCTATGCCAATAAAAAGGGAGAGATGCAGGTTGCTTTTACGGCTTCAAACCATACCACCGGCGGCAATTCAGGAAGTCCTGTTCTAAATGCTGATGGTCAGTTG
>CAZKCK010000122.1:0-12903 GCA_964550695.1 uncultured Bacteroidales bacterium
AATCATTTTGCTTTACCGGAACAATCTGAAACTACAAAAGCAGACTGTAAGAAAGATCGTTTTGACAGGTTCCATCCTCGTTATCCTGATCACTGCAGGTGTGATTGAAGGAGGCCGGTATTCACAGAACTCTTTTCTTGTAAAAATGGGATCCATTGTGCGCCCTGCTGAAAGTAACAATCATTTCAGGCTCAGCATCTGGGGCATAACCGCAAAAATGGCCCTCGATCACCCGGTTGCGGGAGTTGGTCCCGGAAACTGGCAGATTATCATCCCGGAATATTACCATAAGATCGGACTAAAAGACAAGGAGGTGAACTGGATCGCTCCGCACAACGATTTTCTCTGGATATGGTCGGAAAAGGGTTTTGCAGGGTTGCTGCTTTACCTTGGGATGATTGCCGTAGTCATCTTTTATGGTTATAAAATTCTCAAAGGCAATTCAGAAATAAGAGATAAATGGATAACGCTCACTCTTTTTTCAGGCCTGGCTGCCTACCTTGTGGTGGCTTGTTTCGACTTCCCCTATCAGCGCATAGACCATCAGGTTATGTTCACCATTTTTATCGGTGGGTTGGTTGCACTCTATCATCAGCAATACAAAACAACACCTGAAAATTTAAACACGGCGGTGTTTTACATTCCGGTATCTGTTTTCCTGTTATTCAGCATGCTATACAGTTATAAGGCACTGCAGGTCGAAATTCATGTTAAGAACTCCATTGCGTTAAGTAATTCCGGGTACTTTGCAGAAGCACTGAAAGAGACCGGAGAAGCAGGTACCCCGTTTAGAAGTATAGATGCCAAAGGGTCCCCGGTTGAATATTATGCCGGCATGGCTCATGCCTCCATGAAAAACCATCCTGCGGCAATCGCTTCATTTAATCTGGCGCTCGCATCCCATCCAAACCATATCGCTCTTCTGAATAATATCGGCAAGAGTTATTATGCAATCGGATATTACGGCATGGCTGAACATTATTACCTGAAGGCGTTGGAAATAGTGCCTGACTTAAAAGAGGCAAGGGTGAACCTGGCAACCCTCTATTATGTAAAAGGCAACTACCGGCAATCTTACGAAATGCTGAAGGATCTCCGTGGAGGGAAAAAAACACCTGAAATCAGGCAGAACCGCAAAGCACTGGAGAAACTGCTGGAATTCCCTTCAGATTCTCTTAAAGCAGCAAAGCACAAAAACAAGATGCACAAAAGGGATAAAAAAAAGATCAAAGGTGATGAACCGGTTTGATGCAGGAAATAGCGCAAATTCTGCCGAAATGCAGTTATTGCTGCTTTGTTGCAGATTTACCCTCGAAAAAAATCACGAGGCTCTCAGGGGATTTATTTCACGACAAACCATTGATTGGACTCTCTTTATTTCCCTGGTCGCCAGGCACCGGGTGTTCCCGTTGATTCACCAGGCTTTTACCCATTGCCTGCAGGAAGTTCCGCTTCCCATCCGGAATGAAATAGCCGGCCATGCCTCAAAAAACCAGTCAAGGATGCTGAACCTGGCCGGCGAACTTGATAAACTCCGCCAGCTCTTTGACCATCACAATATCGGGTTCATCAGCATGAAAGGCCCGTTGATGGTGCGGCAGTTGTACGGCGATTATTCCTGCCGGCAAACCCGCGATCTGGATATCCTGGTGGAAGAATCAACTATTGACAAGGCCATTTCCGTGCTTTCCGGTGCCGGATATATTTTACTGGATAAATATTTCACTAAAAATCCCGAAAAGCGGAAACTGTATCTTAAACGAGAAAACCATGTCAGGTTCAGGCATCCAGGTAAAATGATTTTTATTGAACTGCACTGGTCTGTTTCAAAGTATTTTACTACCATTAAAACGGAGGTTTTATTTGGTAACAAAATTGCATTCTCCGTTCAGGGTAGAGAATACAATACCATCTCCCCTTCCGACTATTTTATCGTTCTTGCCACCCATGGCGTATATCACCGGTATGAACTGCTTTTCTGGCTGTACGATATCGGGCATATATTGTCTTTACCCGGGTTTGATCTGAAAGAATTGTTGATTCGTGCAGGCGAATACAAGTGTACCACATCTGTAAAGGTGAGTATAGCCCTTGCTTGTTCTTTGTTTGACATGGACATTCCCGGTTTTGAATCACAAGGGCACAACCTGACATGCCGGGAGCAGTTTATTTACAACCAATGTATTGAAACCATCAACAGCACCGTGTCACCAAGTGGGGCCGGCGCAAAAAGCAGTTTTCTCCGGGTTATCCGGCAACGGGTTGCGCAGCAGAAATACCTGATGCTGATGACCGACGACTGGCAGAGTAAAAAAAGGGTTATGATGAACACCCTAATTAAGAGTTACGTTTGGGAAGAGAGTAGCAACATTCCCAAAAACAATTTTATCTATTTATTTCTCACACAAATAAAATGGATTAAACTGATAGTTTCTGGGCGGATGAAAAAGAACGGTCGGATTCAAAAAAGTTAGGGTTGTTCGTATTTTTGACATATGAGTTCATTTTCAGCATGCCAGGCACGATAAAATGAATCATACTCAGCATCGAAATGTAAATCATTTAATTTCGAATAAGGGTCCCAGGGTTTATAATAACCGGTAAAATGCAAGACTTTTATTTCAGATGGGTCTATTTTATATACAGATTGAAAAGCCTTCCATTTGGCAATAACCATATTGTAAATCAAAGGCAGAATGCGTACTTGTCCGTCAAAATACAGGTTTAATACAACCTGGTCGGTATTGTGTGTAAGAATTTCCGAAAACACCCTCTTATGGACCAGCTGCTTCAGATCACGATAAACTGTTTGGGTTAAGTACTTTTTTCCGACCACAAAAAAACCCGCATTAAACGTTTCCAACATTACCGTTGAAACATCAGTTGTATCCGTATTCCACACCCTTTTGAATGTTGTCCTGCTGCGCACCTTTCCGGGCTGTCTGGTGGGCTGGTCTGAACAGGCCAGCAGTGATTCGTCATTGAATAATACATGCTCGATATTCCCTGTAACGAGAATGTCACTGTCGAAAAAAAGGAGGCGGTCGTACCCGGCAAGGTTAAAGGCTTCTATGGAATAAAACCGCCTCCTCTTTGCAGTGAGGCCCGGCACTGAATTGCAAAGGTGCCCGATGCGTATTAATAGATCATCATCAGGCTGATGAAATATCACATGCGGAAAAATTCTTAAAGCCTCCTGTTGCGGTTGATCGAGTCCGTCTGAAATAACAACGATATCCCCGTCGAACCAGGGATTGTGACGCAAAAAAGAATTTATCAAAACCAGGGTTCCCGGAATGAAATCCGGGCTGGTCACCGTCGCCAGGCAAAATCTATCTGTAATTGTAGACATATATAAAGATTACATTCTTATTTCCACCCGAAATCATGACCAATCAAACTGTATAGTTGTTGGTTATACGGTTCGAAGTAATCCACGAGCTGTTCCCGTGTTTCAGCTTTCATAGGCGGATAGTCAGAACTGCTGTGTTTTTTCGTCAGATTCATAGTAAAAGGGGGAAGCTCCAGGAAACGAAACAACTCCTGAAACGTATTTTCCGTATCTGTAAAATAGTTCTCACTCTTGATTATTAATATCTGATTGACCGCAAAATATTTAAGCCATTCCGTCAACTGCTCTGCATACCTGCTGCGGGCAAGAAAGGAAAACCGGCGATAAACCAGGTCAGAATGAAGGGCATCATGATAAAAGGCATCTTTTCTTTTGGCAAGAACGTCCTCTTCCAACCGGATACAATGTTCAAAAGACAAGGGGATCCTTCCCCGTCGCTTCATGTGGTGGTATTGCGAATAGGCACGGTTTGCCGGGTTGCGGAGCAGTAAAATCAATTTGATATCCGGGTATACTTCATGAATCCTGGCCGGTGCAAGCGGATGAAAAAAGTAATACGGTGAGGCTTCCCCGGTACAAAATGGCTTATCCGGATTATTTTTATTGTTAAAATAGGTTAAGTACCATTCCAATCCGTTTGAATAATTCTCATCAAAGAAAAGCAACTGCTTTTTATTTGGCAAATGGATGTCGGGATGTTTTCGGAGATTTCCGAATAAAGTGGAAGTTCCGCATTTCTGAGCCCCGATAATTATGAAATCGGGGTTTTTTAAAATTTCCGAATGATTGCTATTTCCACTCATCTATAATAATTATAAGATGAAAACCGCTCAATCTCGCTAAGTTTTCCGGCTACAAATTCAATTTCTTCTTCAGTCCATTCAATATCAAACCTGCTTTGATGGGGTGATTTGAACAGAATTTCCTTACAATGATCAAAAAAGCCATCCGGTACCGTCAGGTTGAAAAAATCGAACAGGGTCTGAATTGATTCTGCAGGGGAAGCGATAAATTGTTCATGATAAATATCAAGCCATTGTTCGGATTGAATAGTTTCCCGGATGCGTTCCACATTATATATCTTGCTCATAATCCGATCAATATGCCGCTTCTTTTTTTCAGAATCTCCATTGCCGGTTTTTAAATGAAGGGTGCTGATTATATCGTATGGATTTCTGATGACATGGACGTATTTAACGGGCACGTCGAAGCTGGTGGTAAGCATGTCAAATCTTTCGGTTTTTTTTGAAAAAAAAGCGACACTTTGGCTTCCCTTTTTATCGCCAATTACAAGTATTTCCTTAAACCGACCATTCCATTCACCGGGTATCTCATAGGAATAATTATTCCAGGTTCTGCCTTTTTTTGCAAATTGAATCGAGTTTAAAACAATCATGGAAAAAATCTGCTCTTTCGACAATCCCCTCTTTAACAACTTTCCAATATGGAGTTCATGAGAAATCACGGCATTAGGATGTGCATCAATGATTGAACCGACCAGACTGTGCCCGCTGTTTGGATAGCCGACAAATATGCAAAAATATTGCAGGTGACCTAATGAATTTTGATCCAATACTATGTCAGTCATTGTTCATGGTTTATTTTTATAATTTCCATTCGTCAATTTTTGCTCCCATGAATTCAAAAAGCCTTTTATTGTAAGGTTCATAAAACCGCTGAAGTTCCTCAGACAACCGCTCATCAAGATGTATGGGATATTCTGTTTTACGTTTCCATGTAGCTTGTCCATCTGGAAAATCTCCGATTTCCAAAAACCGGCTCACTTTTTTCAATGCCACTTCAGGCTGATGAAAATACTGTTCAGAAATAAGCACCAGCATTTGAACAGGTGGGAAAAAACGCAGTAAATGGTCAATCTGTTCAATATACAAACCCCTTTCGAAGATATCCAGTGGCTCGTGTATCCGGATTTCATCTGTTCTAAGGGTCAGATAATCTCTGTATAAATGTGAAAATCCGATATTGTCAATTTTGGTATGGTATCTTTTATTGAACGTATCGGCCTGCTTCAGTAACCGGCTTTGATTAAATCTCATTGTCCAGTTTGAAAACGCCCGTTTTACCGGTTCCCTTAGTATCATGATGAGCTTCATCCCCGGATTGTGATGAAAAATCAACTCATGACTATGTTTTTCATACATATAGGAGGTAGACTTTTCGCCCTGTACTTTGCCCTGAAAAGTGAAGAGAGATTCGTACCACACGTTTCCCAGGTCAATATGGTGTGAAAAATAATTAATTTCATGTGCATGGGCGTATACGTCTGGATGATTGCGTATATCGGATATCAGTGAGGTCGTGCCTGATTTGGCTGCACCAATAATTAGAAAATCCGGAGTTGGCATACTTCTATTGCTTATATGCTGAGAGGCTCATCTGCAGATGATAAAACTTAAGAAACTCAATATAACAGGCATACCAAATCTGGTATCCTTTGATCACATTCATATCAGCCCCTGAAGTACGAAGTACTTCATTAAACCGCCAGGGCTTATACCATCTGAAGTAATGAAAAATCTTAACATCTTCAAAATCCACATGATCAATCAGCTTAACTTCGGCAGCATCTTTGCTCCTGTAATTATAACTTGAGTCAAGTCTGGTTACCTTGTGGTTGAAATGTAAGTTAATGAGCAGCTGATCCGCATGAAAAGTATTTCTTGAAATCCAGACATCAGGAACGATCATCTCAAGTAACTTCGCATAGTTATTGGCCCCCGTGACACTCTGATCCAGCAACATAAATCCTGAGTTAACGGGCAGGGGAATAAAATCGGGGTCATCGCCGGATCCTGAAGCTTTTTCGTAGGTTGATATTCTCCGTCCCAATCCCACATACCAGCAGGATTCTGCGGATGCATAAAATTGATCGGGCAATTCGAACACCTCCTGAATCGATTTAAGGAAAACCATATCGCTGTCGAGAAACAATACTTTTTCGTATCCTGTCATTCCAAAGGCTTCAAATGAATAAAACCGGGCAATTATATTTCTAAACTTGGGGATGGCTGTGCACAATTCATCCAGTTTTTTTTCAAGTTCTGCAGAAATTCTTACCAGCCTTACCTGCTTGAATATCAGGAGATCAGTTTTCATTTCATCGGTCAGGTCTTCATAAATAATTACGATTTCTCCCTTATACCAGGTGTTCGTTTCCAGGAACGAATGTATCATCACCATGGTCCATTGCACAAAATTTCCGGTTGTGGCTGTTACAATGCAATAATTTGATGGAACTTTCATATTCTGATAAGGTTCGATTCCTATTTATACTATTAAATTATTCAGACATGATTTTTGCCGGGATCAGTTTGAAATTTGAAAATCCCATTCCATGAAATTTCTCCACATTAAAGTAATAATTTCCATACTCCAGTATCCCCAGTTCCTGTTTGTTGCACCGTATCCTGTCTGTTTTTGACTGGTTGAATTTTGATATTTCCGGGTAACAAATCCTTGATTTGCAGCTGTAGGCACAGGCAGCATTGGCAAACAACATGATGCGGCTCTTTTCAGGCAATCCTTGCAGGAATTCATCATCATCATTCATATCCATCGGTATTACCACATCGTCATACAGGTCCAGCGCCGTTGATATTTTAGAATATGTGTTCAGGTTCTTTATGATACTTGCCCTGAGTTTGTATACCGGAAAGTCCTTCCTGATCATCCGGGCTAATTTATCGGAAGTGCAAATGATGATATTCCCGGGGCGGTAATACTTTTCAAGAAATGACTGATTTTTTTTATAGAGTTCCGGGGTGAACAGATGATTTGTCAGGGTTAAGGCAAGGTCTATATTCTTGTTATATAATTCATTAATGTGGGTTTCATTCATGGAGCGTCCGGTTTCATAAACCCTCCCGCCATAAAGTTCAGAAGGATCAGTTGTGCTTCCAAAAACTGAAGAAATCTGAGGTATATCAATATATATAAAGTTAAACTGCAGATATTTGGCCATATTGGCCCGTTTATTGACCTGCCTGCCTGATACAGAGTAAGAATATGCCGGATTTTTAAATATCCTGTGACTTGTTTTCAGGTCAATTACATTTTTGAAAAGCTCTTTCATCCCGCTGTACCAATTATTGTAATACACTGTAAAAATAGTTAATATTAGATTTGTTATTATCAAATAATCAAATATAATAAAATATATTTGCGCTGATTTTCCTTGCATTTTCATTTTTGAACACGGATTATGAATCAGCAGTATTATTATTACAAGGCTTTTGATCTCGTTTTTAAATCATGTATTGAACACCCTGATTTCGCACCTGAAACCGCCACAGACTCACCTGATTGCCTGATCACATTTGGACCGGTTTCGAAGAGACTCATAAGGCCTGACGTTTCAGGAGGCGTATTTCAATCGCAGGGTAGCAGGCAGTTGCTGAAAATTGAAAACGTTGGACGTTACCTGATAGAAAACGGGAACAAGATAACCATCGAAGTAATTCCGGGGTCAACCAAACGTGAAATATTGCTGTTCCTGTGGGCATCTGCCATTGCAGCTTTATTGCACCAGCGTGGAAGACTTATCGTGCATAGCAGCGCAATCAAAATGGGGGAACACTCGATCATTTTTTCGGGCGCCTCCGGCAGCGGAAAATCTACCATTGCTTCGGCATTCGCAACCCGCAAAGGGGCGCTTGTCATTTCTGACGACATTTCCGCCATTTCAACAGATGCCAGTGGATATCCCACCGTATTGCCAGGTTATCCAATTTTAAAACTGTGGCGCGATTCATCCGACAAACTGGGATTGGAATGGAATGATACCCGGCTAATTCGTGAAAGTTTAAATAAGATGATCGTGAATGTCAACGATAGGTTTGTTCAACAGGCTGTACCCTTGCGCCAGATTTATTTTCTTTCATACAAAAATGAAGGCCCCCTGAACATTAAGGAAATAACTGGTTACAAAAAACTAGAACTGATTATAGAAAAAGTATTTCGGAAAAATTTCCTGAAAAAGGAGAAAACCGGCACTCTGGATGTTTTCACAGAAGTCTCAAAAATAGCTCCCCTGATTCGGGTTTGTTCCCTACAGCGATTGCATGGGATTGACCGGCTCGACGAAACCATCGAATGTATCGAACAGGACCTTTCTAAGTCAGGATTAATTATTCCGAACACTGTATGAAAAACCTGGTGTGGCTTGCATCCTATCCCCGGTCGGGAAACACCTGGTTTCGGGCGTTTTTATCTTATCTTTTAACCGGCAATCAATGCAAAGACCTGAATCACCTCAGAATAAACCTGCTGGCCAGTTCAAGGGTCATGTTCGATGAAATGGCAGGGATCAATGCTTCTGACTTGCTCATTCCGGAACAGCGCAATCTGAGACCCACTGTTTTTAAATTGCTTTCAGACCAATCAGGTGAATTGCTTTT
The DNA here is from genome assembly GCA_964550695.1 of uncultured Bacteroidales bacterium. GTDB lineage: Bacteria > Bacteroidota > Bacteroidia > Bacteroidales > TTA-H9 > CAZKCK01. The sequence continues at coordinate 8,770 of CAZKCK010000122.1, forward strand.
TTTGAAATCACACGACAGGTTTTACATTACCCGGTCAGGAACCCCGGTATTTCCGCCTGACCGCACATTCGGTTGCATATACATTGTGCGGAATCCATTAGATGTGGCTGTTTCAAATGCCTGCTATTTCAACAAATCCATAGATGAAGTTATTCTGAGTATGAACAATCCCTTATATGCCCTGCATTCATCACCCAATCGCATATTCCCAGTACTGGAGGAGTGGCTTGGCACCTGGAGTGATCATGTAATAAGCTGGGTGACATCGGAGATCAGGGTTCATGTAGTCCGTTACGAAGATATGATCGGGCTTCCGGTTGAAACGTTTATGGACGCAGTCAGGTTTCTGGATTTGAAGTTTACGGAAGAAGATGTCAGACATGCCATATCCGGAACATCCTTTGAAACATTACAAAGAGCAGAAACACAATTCGGGTTTAAAGAAAGACTTCAGAGTTGCAAAGCTTTTTTCAGGAATGGGAAGGCAGGTAACTGGGAAAATATTTTAACCGAATCACAAATCAAAAAAATAACCACGGATCATGAGGTTGTGATGGCCCGGTTTGGTTACATATAAAATAAATTGTACTATTTTTGCTCCTGCAGACTGGATTGTGTAACAAAAATTAACAACTTAACAGGATTCGTCCATGGCCACCAATTTAAATTCAGTTATTTCTAAAAATCCGGCGATCATCTCCAGCAAGATGGACGATGAAGTTGTGATGATGAGCATTGAAAAAGGAAATTACTACGGGTTGAACCCGGTTGCCGCCGAAATATGGGAAATGGTAACTGAACCATTAACTGTGCAGTCAATTTGCGACAAGTTGATGGATGCGTTTGAGGTTTCACAGGAGCAATGCTATAATGAAGTGCTTGTTTTTATCGAAAAGCTCGGAAATGAAGGATTGATCGTGGTGAACGATTGAACCTGAAATCCGCCGGAGGAATGGTAAATAATAAGATTGGGACATCTGATATCTGGTATTTCCTGATTGCTTTTTGCTTGCTTTTTGCCTGCCAGTTCCTGGTACTTTTTGTTCCGTTTCGCTGGTATATTGCATTATTTATTACTCAAAAAAGTGAATCTGGTAAAAAGTCAACCCGCGACAACACCTTGATAGTGCAGAAAGCGTTACGACGTGGACTTCATTACATTCCCTGGAAAAGTAAGTGTCTCGTTCAGGCGCTGGCAGGTAAAGCACTGTTGAATATGTTGCACTCAGAAGGAACCATATATTTAGGTGTGACTCGGGATAATCGCAGCCTCACCGCACATGCATGGCTTAAATCAAGCGATAAATTCATCTGCGGACAAAAGGGGTATAAAAAATTCACCATTGTCAGGGAGATTTCATAATTATATGACATGAGTACTATTTTCGGCATCATTGATAAATCAGGGCAGGGAATCGACCGTCAGTGGCTTGAAACAATGAGGGCTGACCTGGCTCATGGCTCGCCCGACCGAAGTGGAATGTGGTACAACGAAAGAGCGTGCCTGGGAAATTTAATAGTGCACAATACCCCCGAATCGCTGACCGAAACTTTGCCCCTGGAAAACTGTGAATCTGGTCTGACCATTTGCAGTGATTCCAGGATTGACAACCGGCACCAGTTAGCAAACCGTTTAATGATTGACAATGCGGAATTGAACACATTGTCAGACAGTGCGCTTATCCTCAAAGTTTATGATAAGTGGGGAACCGAATGCGGCAATTATCTTCGGGGTGATTTTGCTTTCGGAATATATGATATTCGTAAACATCAATTCGTCCTTTTCCGTGATCATTTTGGGATGAAGCCGCTGTTTTATTTCGACCATCCCCGGTATTTTATTTTCTCGTCTGAACTCCGGGGAATCCTGGCCCTTCCGTTTATTGAGAAAGAACTAAACACACCCTGGTTTCTTGATTTTCTGATTAATGCAGACAGAGAGGTATTTGACACTTTTTATCATGGAATTTTCTCAGTGCCGCCCGGTCATTCAATTACTGTTTCACCTATTACCGTTTCACTTCAAAAATATTGGGAACTCACCATCCCGGATAAACAGGAAAGAAAAAACGAGGAGGATTTTATTGCGGAGTATCGGTGTTTATTTGACAAAGCAGTAAAAGACCGAACCCGTTCGGCATTCCCGGTTGGGGCAGAACTGAGCGGAGGACTGGATTCTTCATCCATTGTCGCATTTGCTCAGAAACAATTGGTCAGCGAGCAAAAAAAACTACACATATTTGCACGTACACTTCCTGATTCTCAAGTCACCGGATCACAAAGTGAGGAGGATGACGAAACAGCCCAGATTAACCTGGTTTGTGACTTTTGCGCGATCGATCGCCGTCATTTCATAACCATGGAAAGTCAGAAAATATGTCAGAACATCCAACAAACCATTGAGGTGCTCCAGTCGCCATTCACAAGTAATTATGCGTTATATAACCTGAATGCAAATGAATCTGCCAGATTAGCCGGGGTACGTACCATACTATCCGGGCATGGTGGCGACCAAATGGTAACCAGTGCGGCCTCTTTTGTTTATCAGGACTACCTTAAGAATTCAAAATACCTTCATCTTTTCCGTGATATCCGGGCCAAAGGAACGCGCCAGGAACTTTCATGGCTCAGATCAGTGAAATTTCTTTACCGGATGCGATCAAAAGGCCATGGAAAAGAACAAACAACGGGTCTCAAAAAAATAACTAAGTTGGGTTTACACCCTGAATTTGCCAGCCAGTTTGATCTTGAAAATTTGTACCGGAAGTACCGTTCAATTGCCATATATTCCCCGGCGGACTTGAAGGAACTGGTGTTAAAAATCACCAACCGGCATTTGAATTGCCGGATTGAGGCAACGGCACTCATGGCAGGCCATGCTTCTATCGAATTCAGGTATCCCATGTTTGATGTTGATTTGATCGAATTCTACCTGGCAGCACCGGATGGTCTGAAACATAAATACAGGACGGGTCGTTATCTGCATCGCATGGCCAATCAGGATATGCTGCCAACCGCAATTCAATTCAGGAAGGATAAACATGTTTCCATCAACCCGGGAATTTCCAGTTTGTTCAGCAATGATGCAGCACATATCAGGAATTTTTTATCCGAATTATTGGTTGAAAAAGACAGTTATTTAAACCGGATTTTTAATCCTGAAAAGATTCAACAGTTGCTTCAGGACCATGACAGAAACCTGTTTTTTTACAAGTCGCTGATAAACAAATTTTTTCAATTGCAAATTTTTGAAAAAATAATTAAAAAAAAATTAGGATAATCACCTCAATTTAATTATTATTGTCGTTCAAATCCATTCATAAATTCGCACCATATAGAATTGGCATTATGGAAAACAACACAAAAACAAAACGCGTTTGGCAATCTCCTGAAATAGAGGTTATTAACTCCAAGATTACTCAAGGTGGATCTCATGCCTGGAATCATGAGGATGATTGGTATTATGATGCCGGCGGCGGCGGCGGCGGTTATACATCGTAATTATTCCGGTTGTATTTCTGATTGAAATGCAACATGTTTTTAAGGTGATTATTAATGGATAGTAGTCCAACAGCAGGATTTACCCTGCTGTTTTTATTTGGGAAGTGTCCCTGATGATGATTAAACTGAATGAAACTCCACAAAGATGACTACAAAAACCTGGTGAAGCTGTTTAAAGAGCTCTTCCGGATTTCAGGCAACAAGGTCATCGTCTCCTTTTTTCTCCAGATTTTAACAGGATTTACCCAGGGCATTGGATTGCTCATGCTGATTCCGTTGCTTAGCCTTGCCGGCGTTTTCAGCAACCAGGCCAAAGGCTCAGAGTTTGTGGAGAAACTCATTGCTCTTTTGCAAAAGGCTGGCATCCCAAACGGGATTGCAGTAATCCTTCTGTTTTATGTCCTCATCGTTTCGCTGAATTCGTGGTTAAACAGCTACCAGTCGATCCTCAATGCCAAAATCCAGCATCGTTTTGTCCGTTTTCTAAAAGATCGTTTATATACCTCCATCGGTCACAGCCAGTGGTTGTTTGTTTCACGGAAACGCTTGTCCGACCTTGCACATGAGATCACCTCTGAAGTCCAGCGATCGGGCCAGGTGATTTTTCAGTTGCTCCGGTATACAAGCCTGATC
>CAZKCK010000123.1:0-12740 GCA_964550695.1 uncultured Bacteroidales bacterium
GGCTACTACAGTACCAATTCCGGTTGGAGTCAGAAAACCACCTAATCCTGCACCGCCGCACCTGATACGCTCAGCAAGTGTGCCCTGAGGTACAAATTCAACTTCAATTTCCTTGTTGTTAAACTGATCAATGGTCAGTGGGTTGGTGCCAATGTGGGAAGTAATGACTTTTTTAACTTTCCTGTTTGCAATCAGCAATCCTACTCCTTTGTCAGGGAATGCAGTGTCGTTGCATATAAGTGTGAGATTTTTTATGTCTGAAACGGCCAGCGCTTCCAGTATCTGTTTCGGGCTGCCCCCGGCCATAAATCCCCCAACCATAACAACCATGTTATCTTTTACTTTTGAAATTGCTTCTTCAAGGGTGATAATTTTCTGCATGTGATTGATTCTTGAAAGATTTGTCACTTTCTTTAATTCTCAACAAAGGTATAGGTATTGGCCCACATGGCAAAATATTTTGTTAAAATATTGAAATACAGTTAAATATATTTATTATCAGGACAAATGCAGCATATTTCATAACAAATGTCAATATTGTAAGATGTTATATGTTAATTAGTTGTCAAAAGCTTATCCGAATACTTTTTGTTGTATAGTTCCTTTTGTTAATCCATTAACAATTCACTAATTGAATGCCAATTTCCAGTTACCGGAGGCATGTCAATGCTAAAAAGTTGATATGATTTCCTGTTACCTTTGCATCCTGATTCGCGAACCAGTTCACTTGAGTTAAACTATTTTATACCAATAATTTATGAAGAAAGTTGTAGTCGTTTCAATATTTTTTCAGTTTTTTGTTTTTACTATTGCTGCTCAGCAATTGAGCATGTCAGCCGTGGAATTAAAGCTTGCGGCTATGAAAGAAGTGAGTTATGTAAAGGCGAAACCTACAGATGGTTTCAGCGAAGCCTATATTTTGAATGTTACACAGCACCTTGATCCGAAAGATAAAGCCGGTAAAATTTTTAACCAGCGTGTATTTCTTCAGGTAAAGGATTTATTTGCACCAACTTTGGTAGTTACAGAAGGTTATTCGGCCGATTATGCTGCAAATGAGCACTATGCCGAAGAATTATCTGGTATTCTGCAGTCGAACCAGGTAGTGATTGAACACCGTTATTTTGGAACTTCAGTACCTGATCCGCTTGACTGGAAGTATCTTACTGTTGAAAATGCCGCTGCTGACCATCACAGGATTATCAATTTGCTGAAAATGATTTTCAAGGGAAAATTTATTTCCACCGGTATCAGCAAGGGTGGCCAAACGGCTGTTTATCACCGGACTTTTTACCCTGACGATGTGGATGCCACAGTAGCTTATGTGGCACCTTTTAATATTTCGCAGGAAGATCCCCGCGAGATTTACTTTTTAAAAAATGTTGGTACTTCACTGACACGTGAACGTATTGTTCAGTTTCAGCAAAACATACTCAAAAAACGTGGTGAAATTCTTCCGCTTATGCTTAAGGATGTCGAAAGGCAAAAAGCTTCACTTGCCATGAGTGCCGATTCAACACTTGATTACCTTGTGCTTGAATTTCCTTTCTCGTTCTGGCAATGGGGTGTACGTGAAAACTCACTCCCTGAAAAAGATGCGTCTGCAGCCCAACTATATGATTTTCTGCGCAATGTTGTTCCACCCTCATCCTATACCCATCCCGGAATGGATTATTTTTATCCTTTTTCTTATCAGGCGTATACTGAAATAGGATATTACGGTTATGATACCACTTATCTCGGAAAGTATCTGGCAATCAAAGGAAATTATGTCAACAACCTTGTAATGGCGCCAAAATGTCCGGGATACCAATTTAATCCGCTTACTTTACAAAAAGTACGTGATTTTATCAGTTACAAGGGTAACAATATCATTTATATCTATGGTGCAAATGATCCCTGGTCGGCTTCTGCTGCCATGCCAACTACTGCAACCAATTCGGTAAGGTTTGTTCAGAAGGATGGTAACCATTCAGCCCGTATTAAAAGTCTTGATCAGGATCAGAAAAACCACATAGCTGAATTGTTGTCCAAATGGCTTACGATGCCAGTTCAAATCAACTGATTTATTCAACTAATGCATTTAACAGATGGAGAACCATTTAGTGGATAAATTCTATCTCGCACCTTTTCAGGGTATTACTGATTTTAGTTACCGCAATGCTTTTGTAAAGAATTATGGGTGTACCGAATCAGTTTTTGCTCCATATATTGCCGGAACCGGCCCTGAAAGAGTGAATCCCAGTAAGTTGGCCGATGTAATGCCTTCGGTGAACACTGCAGTTGTGGTGCCTCAGGTCTTGTCAAAGGATGCTGCTGAAATTGTATGTATTGCCAAAGCCCTTTCAGATCTTGGATATACAGAATTGAACTGGAATCTGGGTTGCCCTTTTCCGCAGGTTGCCCGTAAAAAAAGAGGAGCCGGACTGCTTCAGTTTCCTGAAGAAATTGCAGAAATTCTGGATGAAGTAGTTTCAAAGGCCGGGATTTCGATATCGGTAAAAACCAGACTCGGATATACTTCAAAAAATGAGATTTTTGCCCTGATGGACATTTTTAATGACTATCCGCTTAAATACATCATCATTCATGCCCGCACAGCACTTCAGATGTATTCAGGCAAGGCCGATCCGCTGGCTTTCAGTGAATGTGTAAAAAGTTCAAAACATCAGGTATGGTATAACGGCGATGTGTTTTCGTTGAATGATTATCTGGCTGTTAAGTCGGTTTCGCCTGAAACACATCATTTTATGCTTGGTCGCGGGGCTTTGATGAATCCCGTGTTACCCATAGTGCTTACTTCAGGATCATTGCCTGACGAAGCCGCTATCCGTTTACTGTTGAATGGATTTCTTGATGATCTTTTTTTCGGACTCGCTGGTTTTCGTTCACAGGCAGGCCACATTCTTAATAAGTTGAAGCAGTTGTGGATGTATTTGTCGTTTTCATTTGCTGACCGCACCGCGGTTATCAGATTAATCAGGAAGTGCCATTCATTGGACGAATATCATTCATTAATCAGGCATCTGCTTGAAAATGAGCAATTGGATGTTAATCGCATTTTAAACGGAATTTCAGATTTGCCTTCAGAAGTGCTTTCAGATATTTCGGAATAGGCAACAAAAAAGCCCCCTGAAGAGGGAGCTTTTCGTAGTGTTGTTATGTTTTAGAAATTTGCTTCAATCCTGAAATAACCATTTACATTGCCATTTTGTGAATTGTAGTGATTATAGGCCAAGCCCGGCTCTGATACTCGCCATACTGCACGCTTTGCTCCATACACCACAATGTCGTCGTCATTGTAATAGTAGGGATCATCATACCAGTCGTCAAGTTCAACCTGTCTTACACTTCTCCAGTCAGCATTTACGAGAAACCACGGGAGGTTTGGTGTGTAAAACCAGGCATATCCGTCAAAGAACAGGTAATAACCTCTGTAAAGATCGTAATAACAGTTGTAATCAGGAAGAAAAATATTGCGGGTTGTGTGCATATATCCGTAGGTAGGGGCCCAGTAGGGTTTATTTATATGCCAGTTGTGTCCGTTTTTGTAATTCCTGTAATGTCCATCGTAAAAATGATTTCTTTCGGTTCTGTAATGATCAGATTTCCTGTGCCTGTCATATCCGTTTGTGTAGTGGTTGCGTTCATGCCGTAAGTTGAAGTCATTTCTTTTTCCGGCATTTTCATTTCTTGTGCTCAATTCATGATTTCTGCTTTGATTACGTAATCTGGTGGTAGTTAAAGGTCTGTTTTCCTGACGGCTTACTTTGTCGTTTTTAATACGCTCTGACCTTGCAGTATTTCTCTGAATTCTGTTCTCCTGGTTCGAACGCACATTTCTGTTTGTACTAATTTTATTGCGCTCCTGAACCTGATAATTGTTGCGGGCTTGTTTTACAGGTTTTTGAATGTTGTTGGCAACCTGACGGTCTCTTTTTGATTGTGCGTTTTGCCCTTTAATTTGTTTTTGACCGCGATCATTTCTGTTTTGGGCCAACGACTGTGTTCCAAGAAGTACAATGCTAAGCAGTACGATGATGGAAAACTGAACCGGAAATAAATTTTTTGTTTTCATAACGCATTGAATTAAAGGTGAATATTTTAAATTTGTTGCAAATTTTAGCACAAAACAAACCCACGCCCCGATTACGGGTTCTTTTAGATTTAGTAGGAAAATTTTATGGGAAAATTTGTGAAGAACAACAATGCGCGAAAGTTTCCAAAAAACGTACCAGAATCATTTTTTTTTGAAACTTCTTAAAAGATTATTGTAAATTGCTGAATAGCAATAATTTATTTTTAATAAAATGTTGGTTAGATTTATATGAGTTCAATAAGGGTGATCTCGGGCAGTATGCCGATTCTCCCCGGATAACCAATATGTCCTATTCCCCGGTTAACATACAAAAATTGTTCTTTGTCATCAGATTGGTAAAGCCCGGCCCATTGTTTATAGATGTATTGGGCCGGACTCCAGCGGAAGTTACCTTTTTCGAATCCAAACTGGGCTCCGTGCGTATGTCCTGATAATGTGAGATTTATATCTTTTTCTGTTTGACTGATAATTTTATCCCAGTGTGTGGGATCATGAGAAAGAAGAATTTTTACTTTCACTTCTTCCGTTCCTGTTTTTGCTTTGGCAATATCACCCTTACGCGGAAATCGCATGATGGATCCCCAGTTTTCGACCCCGATGAGTGCTATTTTCTGTGAATCCCTTTCTATCAAAACATTACTGTTATTTAGCAGGTTCCAACCCAATGATTTGTAAAACCGGTATAAATCAAGCATATTACGGGCTTTATCTGTAGGTTTGTCCCATCTTATATAATCACCATAATCGTGATTGCCGAGCACCGCAAATACTCCGTTTGTGGCTTTAATTTTCTGAAGGGTGTCTTTAAACTGGAAAGCTTCTTCGGTGGAATAATTTACCAAATCTCCTGTAAATACTACAATATCAGGGTCAAGGTCATTAATTATCTGTACAGCATCTTCAAGCGGTTCTGTGGATGCCCAGCTACCCAGATGTAAATCGGAAATCTGAACTATTCTGAAACCTTTGAATACGTTTGGCAAGTCTTTTAATGTAACGGGTATGTGTTGTACCTTAAAATCATAAACCCATTTAATCATTCCCGCCAAAAGTCCGCTAAAAACAAGCCCGCCACCCATCAAACCAACATATTTCAGAAACCTGCTGCGGGGCATCAGGCGGGTGGGTATGGTTTCATCTGTTTTAGGACTTAACTTGCTGACCATAAAAACAATACTTCTGATAAAATCAGAAAAAATCAGTAAAATTGCAGGAATTAGCTTCGAAACATAAGCCACAATCAGTATGGCAAAATAATAGGTTCTGAACGCTGAATTCCATTCTTTAAATGGTACTATAGTCGAAATAATGTAAGAACCCACAAATAATGCAAAAGGGAACCAGAACATTACAAATATCAACAGACGAAGGAAGTATTTTTGATCTTTTGTTTCAGGCCTGATGGATGACCACAGGTAAATATCGATGAGGATTACAGGTAATATGAATCCCAGTTTGCTGATATTGGAGGGCAAAAGGTCTTTTGCGAAAAAAAGAAATATGAGGACAAAAATAAAGCCCAGAATCAGGGCCGGAAATGCTTTGGATCGTTTAGTCATTCAGATAATTTGGTACAGTTGGCAGATTTTACTGATAACCGGACTGCAAAATTAGGTATAATTTAGCTTGTTGACAATTAAATTATGGTTAATTTTTCTGGAAACTTGTTGTATATGTGAGTGTTGTTACAGATTTGTGAAAAATAACAGGAAAAAGTTTGGCAACTCCGGCTTTTTGTTTACTTTTGCACTCCCTCAGTTTGGGGGGAGTATTGTTCACTGAATGTTTTAAAGCAAGGTATAAGGACAAACTTAACCGGTGAGGTGGGTGAGTGGCTTAAACCAACAGTTTGCTAAACTGTCGTACGGGAAACTGTACCGGGGGTTCGAATCCCCCCTTCACCGCTGCTTTTTAACTGAATTGAAGATATTTTTCGGGGTGTAGCGCAGTCCGGTTAGCGTACCTGGTTTGGGACCAGGGGGTCGATGGTTCGAATCCATTCACCCCGACAAAAAAAGTCGCATCAGCGGCTTTTTTTTGTTTTAAAAAAAAGAGCGGGAAAGCAACCCCCGCCCTTATAGCAAATGAAACACTACTCACCTATAACACACTTTTCCCCTTGGTAGTATTTTCTCCCCAATGTAATCTGATGAAATATACAGCTTTGCTATGCTTTTTTAATGAAATATAATTTGTTCCAAAATTCAGTACCACTGAGCCTTTTTCGCAAATTCTGCCGCTGAGGTCATACAACTCCCAATTACATAAATCGCTGGAATTGCTTACAATAACCAATTGGTTGTTATAAGTATAAAACTTTAGTATTTGATTATTGTCCTCACCGGTTGGTTTATAACCCATTTTTTCGATTAACTCATGTTTCTCCGGTATATAGTTAATATTGATTCGCTTTTCAAAATTTCCCGTTTCTAAAACTTTCTCATAGGCTCCTGCATCCCATGTAATTCCTTGTGGACGTGTAACGTTATCAAAATCAACGGTAAATCCACTTACTGTATCTGCTGCTATCGCATAATCAATCAACGGAGACTCATCTGCAAGATGGAAGTCATTGAATGCAGCATTGATAAAATATGGGTCATTATCCGGAACCTGTGGAATTGTATTATAGGAAGCATAAGCGATTGTATCATAAAGGTTATTGGCCTTCAATACATCACATTCTTCATAGGCGTGAATACATGACTTCATCCAGTTATTGCCCCAGTAACCATAATCTCCCTTCCCACCCGGATCCAGAATTACATTGTTATATATCCTGTTTTTGCGGCTGATGAGCGACATGAATTTGATACCACCGGTTCGCGGGCCAAGAATGGTATTGTTGATGAAATTAAACGATGCACCCGGAATCGTTGTGCGGTCATCACAGAAAATACCGTATACATAGTTTTGCTTCACCGGAATTGTCGACAACCTGCCGGGTTTTATTATGATATTGTTGTAAACATGTATGTTACCCAGACCAAATACCATGATTCCCGTACCGTAACCATTGGTTATTGTATTGTTGTAGTATTTACCGGTTGAGCCACCTCCAACAATAATCCCTTCCATGCCGTAATGTTTGCTGTATTCGTTGTCAAGACAGCCATGATAACTGATCTTGTTGTTATAAACCTCGGCATCGCTGGTGCAGCAACTTATCTGAATCCCGTCAAGCCCGGTGTGATCGATGATATTGTTAAATACCCTGATATGATGGATATCATGGGGGTAAATTACTACATATTCCCCATTGCATTTTACCCTTATCCCGTTATAACTTGAATGACCAATGTAAAAGCCTTCACCGGCTACATGGTGTATGTAATTATCATGAAGTGAAACATTCTCCATCCGGAAATTTTCACGAGTGGCATAACCACCACAACCCGGATCAGTTTTACACATGATGCCGGCAAAACCTGAACCTTTGATTTCAAGATGATCACATTCAAAGTCTGATGTTAATTCATCAAAACTCAATGCAGTTCCTCCAGTTCCGGTGGTATCAATTAAAATTCCGTATTCAAAATCAGCGTGGCCGGTTCCTGTCAGATGTACATATCTGCTTTGTTTGATCGACATTCCGCCACCCTGACCGGGGTTGCTGATAATGGCCCTGCCCCCTTTATTGGTAAGTACCACATATGATTGAGGAGAGCCCCATAAATTTTTAATCCTTAAATAGTAATTCCTCTGACCTGCCTGAATCCCTACTGAATCACCCGGGTAAATGGTGTCATTTTTTGGTGTGAGGCTAATGCGCGTTCCATCAGGCAAATAGGCTGTTTTAAAAGCGATGTAGTTTGTTGATACCGGAATTACCCATCGCATTTTGGGTTCACGTGCAATTACCGTATTGAGCATGGCTAAAAATAGCAGGCAGAGTATTGAATTCTTCATTCAGGTATATGGATTTATTAACTTATATCCCATTTTAGTATAAAGGTAACCCCCCCCCAATCGACTTTTTTTAATTTATTTTTTAAATAATTTATAATCAATAAAATGCGAGGCGTTTTTAGGCCTTGTTTTAGCAAAAATTGTGTTCGTGCTATTTCAAATTTTGGAATCAGGAAGTCGTTACCGATTTGTCAAAATAAAGCATGGAAGTAAAAAGCCGCACCAACGGTTTATCTGGTGGGTTGTATGAAAGTAAGAGGAGATTCCGGAAAAGTATATTACCTGTTTAAATTGTTAAATATCTGAATTTAAGCAATTTGGATTTGTATAGATGAGCTTTCGGAAAATTTTGGTGTAAAGTATAAATATACCGTAATCAATTGTTTATGCAACGGATTGAAGCACCGAGTGCTTTGCTGTAATAAACAATATTATTGCTTTCAGTCGGAAAGCGAAGATACCAGGCGAGGTTGTTATTATATTGTGAACTACTCCAATAAAACCCATTGGCACCGCGGCCGTACAACATTCCATTGCTGCTGCTCAGGTAGCCGGCGGCATGAATTTTTAAATCGGATAGCCAGGGATCGTCCCAATTGCTCCATGCTCCGCTTACATTCACATTATTCCATTCTGATGTGGTCGGAATGCGCCATCCGTTGCCAAGTTCAATTAAACAGGGATCATTAGCGTTTTGCCAATCAGTGTTTTCTGTGATTGGATTGATCCAGTTTGTGTTAGGAAATCTGGTATTCCCATTATGTTTGTATCCCTGCTTGCGGTTAAACTGCCAGTACCATCCAGCTGATGCTTCGGTTGTATCTCCTGCCGCTGTAGCCTGATGACTGGCCCCAAGGTTGCTGTTCAGCCAGCATTTTGAAGGTTCTCCGGGAATATTCGTTACTACGCCGTACGTTACCGATTTGTTAACCGGGGCCACATCTCCGGCAATATGGTTAACAATGACTGAAGAACCGCAGTTGGAACTTACATTTATTGTATACCAGTTATCATTCATATAAACCGAAACGGCCCCTGAACCATTTGAACCACAGTCAGTACAATATACCAAAAGGCCATTGGCCGGGTCAGGAATTGCATTTAATTCTGTATGCGTCATTCTTGGCGGGAGAAATCCTTTCGTATTTGATTTTATATCGAGTATGGCTGAATTATCCGGTTGACTTCCATCAGAGTTTACAGCCACTTGTGAAAATAGCAACACTTTGATCGCTAAAGCAAAAAGCAGAGTAAGTAAAAACCTCATCATACGGCAAAAAATAAATCGAAATTTATCCGATAAAGGTATAAAAAACCACCGGTTTGGATCCGGTGGTGGTTGGTTTGCGTAGAAATTTCTGTTTGGTTGGTTTGAAAAGCGGGAAGAAAGTGATTTCGGGTATAAAATCTTAAAATGAGGTGTTTTCAGTTCTCTGAATAATTTCATTCTGGAGGTCTTCGCCCAGGTCATTAAAATAATCTGAATACCCTGCAACGCGCACTATCAGGTCACGGTATTTCTCGGGATGCTTTTGGGCATCGCGCAGTGTATCAGCTGATACAACGTTAAATTGTATGTGATGGCCGTCCATTCTGAAATAACTGCGTACCAGGTACCCGATTTTTTGTATTGCTTCATCATCTTCAAAAAATGCCGGGGTAAATTTTTGGTTCAACAGTGTTCCGCCAGTACGGATATGGTCAATTTTAGCAGCCGATTTCAGCACTGCAGTCGGACCATGATGGTCGGCACCCTGTACTGGTGAAATGCCTTCTGACAATGGAAGCCCTTTAAGCCTTCCATCTGGCATGGCTCCGATTACACTTCCAAAATATACATGACATGTGGTAGGAAGCATGTTTATCCTGAAGGTACCTCCACGTGGAGTTGGACGACCGTCAACAGCCGAGAAATAACTTTCAAAAATGAATCGTGCCTGATCATCAGCATATTCATCATCATTGCCGAACTTTGGGGTGGTATAAATCAGCGAATGCCTGAATTCTTCATAATCTTCAAAATTATTTTTAAGTGCTTTCAAAAACCCATCCATGCCAATAGTCTGGTTATCAAAAACATGATGCTTTATGGCTGTCAGGCTGTCAGTTAAACTTCCCAATCCCACTCCCTGAATATAACTCGTGTTGTACTTGGCGCCTCCGGCATTATAATCCCTGCCTTTTGTGATGCAATCGTCAATCAGCAAAGAAAGAAACGGTGCCGGAAGACTTGTGGCAAATAGTTTTTCGATAATTACATTCCCTTTGATCTTGATATCTATAAAGTGCTTTAGTTGTACTTTATAGGCTTCGAGGAGTTCTTCAAATGTTTTAAAATCAACAGGATTGCCCGTATACGGACCAATTTGCTTTGAAGTATACGTATCAAACCCATTGTTAAGGGTAATTTCAAAGACTTTGGCAAGATTGAAATATCCTGTTAAAGTATAGGATTCAGTTCCAAAAGCACCGGATTCAACACATCCGCTGGCACCGCCATTGCGTGCATCCACAATATCTTTGCCCTGACGCACAAGTTCTTGTATAATAGCATCCGTATTAAAAATTGAAGGCTGCCCAAAGCCGGTCTTCACAATCTGCAAAGCCCTGTGAATGAATTTATCAGGATTTTTCTTGCTCAATTGAACCATTGAACTTGGTTGTAACAACCTCATTTCTTCAATTACATCCAGAATCAGATAGGTGAGTTCATTCACAGCATCACTGCCATCAGCTTTTAATCCACCCAGATTAATCAGTGCAAAGTCAGTATAAGTGTTACTCTCGAGCGCTGTAACTCCGTTTTTGGGTGGCGCGGGGTGGTTATTGAATTTAATCCAGAAAGCCTGCAGGAGTTCTTTTGCATCTTCTGCCGTCAGCGTGCCTGCATTAAATTCCCTGAGGTAAAAAGGTAGCAGATGCTGATCAAGTCTTCCGGGATTGAACGAATCCCAGGGATTAAGTTCAGTTATTACCCCGAGGTGTACAAACCAATAATACTGCAAAGCTTCATGGAAGGTGGCAGGTGCATTGGCCGGGATTCTGCTGCATATTCCGGCCATGTTCAGCAGTTCAGATTTCCTTTTGGAATCGCTTTCTGAATCAGCCAGTTTTTTGAGTTTGTCAGCATGCCTTTGTGCAAATGCAATCAGAGAACGGGCCGTAATTTCCATTGCCTTTAATTCTTCGCGTTTTTCAAAGGCATTGGGATCAGTATAAAAATCAAGTGATTGTATTGCAGTTTGAATGTCTTCAATTATGTCATTCATGCCTTTGTGGTAAATTTTATCACCCAACACAGTATGACCCGGAGCCCGCTGTTCCTGAAATTCGGTAAACATGCCAGCTTTATATGAATCAAGCCAATTCGCGTCCATGAGTTTCAGTAGTTTCTCACGGTTGCTTTTACCTGTCCAGAAAGGAATTATAATGTCCTCATAATCTTTCCGGGTTTCTGGTTCAACCCTGAACCATACTTTAGGGCGGGTATTCAGAATGTCAAGGTCTTCGAGTGAGTGAAGGCTGAGTTCAGGGTAGGTTGGCGTATGTTTTGGTGCCGGTCCGCGTTCACCTGCAATCAGTTCGCCTTTATTGATACAAACAAATTTGTTGGCAAGAATATGCTCAAAGGCCAATGCCCTGGCCACAGGCACCGAAACTGCATCAGTTTTACCACTTTTATAAAATTCAGTTACAAGCAGAGCCCGCTCTGATGACAGCGTATTAATCGCCTCCACACTTTGGGTTCGAAGTTTTTTAATTCGTTGATTCATATTATTTTAACATTTTTTATCCGCCTATTTTTACATAATATCCTGCGGCTTCCAATATTTTTCTTATTTCTTCGGTTTTTGAAGAATTCAAAGCTGGTACGCTTTCCATCGGATTGCATAAGCCTTGTTTTTTGTACTTATGACTTGCAATGGAATGATAGGGTAATAAATTGATTTCTTTTATTTTACCATTGTATTTATTCAGGATGTCAACCACCCCGTATGCGTTTTTGATACCATCACTTATGCCCGGGATAACCGGTATGCGTATGATGACTTCTTTTCCGGCTTCAACGATTGTGGTAAGGTTCCGGAGTATGGTGTTGTTGCTGACTCCTGTATATTTTTCATGACTGGCACCATCAATTATTTTCAGGTCATACAGAAACAGATTGATCCAGGGTATGACTTTGATTAGTGCATCATGTGTGGAATAGCCGGTAGTATCCAGTGCAGTGTGTAAGCCTTTTTCGCGGCATAATTTCGCCAGTTCAGCCACAAATCTGTGCTGCATCAGAGGTTCTCCGCCACTGAAAGTTACCCCGCCATTGCTCTCTTCCATAAATACCCTGTCATTGAGAACTTCTGAAAGCACATCCACTGTATTCATCCATTTGCCAATAATTTCTTCTGTTGTATAGGTTTTGCCGTCTAACACAGTCGTTCTTCGGGTGTTTTCAGTTGAAAATTCCCTGCCTTCAGGGTTGTGGCACCAAACACATGTTAATGGGCAGCCCTTCAGAAATACGGTAGTGCGGATTCCGGGTCCATCATGCACAGAAAACCGCCTGATATCGAAAATCAAGCCTTTCATAAAATTTTAAATTGTTAAATCAATAAGGGAAAATCCGGTTGTAGGTGTTGAAAACCGTATATCAGAGCATCCAGCAGGCAAATAATCCTTTGCCGTTGTTATGATAGAGTGTGTGATGATGCTTGCTATTATCCAAGGGGGTTCA
>CAZKCK010000124.1:0-12666 GCA_964550695.1 uncultured Bacteroidales bacterium
CAATGTAACTTACAATGACAATGGAAATAAAATTGTATTCTACAAGGGATCTGACGCGGCAGTTGAGGTAGCGGTAAATTATTCTGTTGTGATTTCGGGTTTGAATGATCCTGAAACAAACGGTTCAATCCTTGTGGCTGTTTACCCGAATCCGGTAACCGATTTCCTGACCATCCTCCCTGCAAATTCCAGTGTAATCATTAAAAAGGTTCAGATCTTCGATTTTTCAGGCAAAGAACTTGTGGCTGATTATTCAGGCAATCGTCTGAATTTGGGTAATTTACAAAACGGTATGTACATGCTTAAACTCACAATGCTTAATGGATTTACAGAAGTAAAGAAAATTGCAAAACAATAATTGTTTTTAATAAAAAATGCTGCTAATCATATGGTTAGCAGCATTTTTTTATGCGATAGATTCTCGAACTATTGTAGCAATATTATAACTTTTCCATGTCAGTTGTAACCTTCAGATTTCCGGTGAAAATCATATTTGCCTTGATTGACCCGGGTGTTAGAATTATCTGCCCGGGAGCCAGCTTCGATAAATTCCCTTTCAGGATAATTCCTTTTCCAACAGGATAACTTCCAATATAGGAACTTAAAAGATTTTTCGCCAGGAGCAATTGATCTCCAATTGGATATGCCATGTATTTGGCAATTTCCTTCCTGATTTTACTTTCAAACAACCATGCCGCTGAACTGTGAAGAATATTTCGGGTCTTTAATTCAAAATCAAGGTCTTCAATTTCAAGAACTGAATTTTCAGCATTAAAGACGGGTTTTCCGGTAAAATATATTTTGCCCTTAATACTTCCGTGTACGATGGCTTCAACAATCAAGCGTTCATAACTCCCGTATATTTTAATATCATCAATGGTAATACTGCGTTTCCCCTCTTTAAATGTCTTGTTCACCAATTGTTCCTTAGCCAGTGTTTCAATATATGTATAAGGTATGTCAGTCAGCATGTTAATCTCAAAACTATCATTAATATTGGTTGTGAGTTTCAGGTTTGGAAGTTTTACTGTTTCAGATATTGGAGGTTCTTGATTTACATAACATTGCGTGGTTGATACAATGCCTGCCTTATACACTATTTTTCCATTCTGGCCCGTGATAGGCATTGATTTAACTTCAGATGGCGTTATCTTTAGCCAAACATTGTAATCGTCAGATATTTTTATGGGTTTCTGAATGGTTTCCCAGGTTTCGGATGCCATCTTTTTTAAATCAAAACTACCCGCAACAGCTTTGTCAATTTCTTTTGAGATCATCCCCTGATTTGATTTTAAGACCTCATCAGCAATATAGGTCACAGGTATATTTATCCCGGCTAATTTCAGAGTCGGCTGCTTTATCCATTTATAATCTCTGGGCAGGGTTGTGGTCTTAATTGACCAATCAGGCGAAATACCCAGAATTGTTTTGTAATTAAGCTGAATTTCAGCATTCAGCTCGTAAGTATCTGATACCGAGATTCCGAATTTCTCAATTTTTACCCCAAGTTTGATCCAGAGTTTAAGCGGTATCTGCCATATCAGTTCATGCCCGGCAAGGTCTATCCCAATCTGACCTGTTTTCCAGGCTTTAATCATCAGGTTATCATCCGCTATATTGTCATCCTCATAAATCAGCCCTGTAAGTTCTTTGTTTACAATTCTTTCAATGGCTTTAACTTCAAGGTCTATAGGCAGGTTGATCATTGAAGGTGCAGCCTTTATTTCGGTTTGGGAATAATATTCAAGTGGTTTTTCAGGTTTGATGCTTGCACATGAACTGATGATGAAAGCAAGAAGCACGAGTCTGGCTATATTTTTCATTTTTTGAGGATTAGGCTCTTATATTTAATTTAAAAATGCAAAACAATTGGTCATTCGCCTTTCTGACTTAGGATTGTTTTTGCAAGATATTTATTCTGCAAAGATACCAGCAACTTTTCAAACAGGTAGCATTTAGAACAAAGTGTTTCAGTTGAAAAATCAGCAAATTACTATCTTTGTAGCTTTAAAGTAATTTTTTACACTAAAACAGGTTTTATGTCAGAGATTATAAATCTGCAGAACATCTCGGTTTTTCAGAATAATATATTGATTTTAAGCAGTGTTAACTTTTCTGTTAGTCCTGGGGAATTTGTGTATATTATTGGAAAAACCGGAAGTGGCAAAAGCAGTCTGCTAAAAACCATTTATGCCGAACTCCCCTTGCTGGATGGTGAGGCCACCATAGCAGGATATAATTTAAGGCAAATTCGTAAAAAGGATGTTCCTTACCTCCGTCGTAAGCTTGGGATTGTATTTCAGGATTTCCAGCTCTTATCTGACCGTTCGGTGGCTGATAACCTGAAGTTTGTCATGAAAGCAACTGGCTGGAACGACAAGCTTAAAATTCAGGATAATGTGAACCACCTTTTACAGAAAACCGGAATACCTACCAAAGGCTTCAAACTTCCACATCAGCTTTCTGGTGGTGAACAGCAAAGGGTTGGAGTGGCCAGGGCTCTGATTAATAACCCAGCATTGATAATCGCCGATGAACCTACCGGAAACCTGGACCCTGAATCCTCTGAAGGAATAATGAAACTGCTGATGGAAATCAGCGCCAACGGGTGCTCTGTACTGATGGCCACGCACAATTATAATCTCATTAGAAAGTTTCCGTCACGTGTTGTACGCCTTGATCAGGGACGACTAACTGAAACTCCCCTGAATGACCCGTTCTGGAGTTTGCTTGAAAATCAGGTCAATCGGGATGCAACTTTTTAAACCGAGTGCACTGAATTTTATCCGAAGATTAATTCTGTCAGTTTTTTTGCATTCTCAGCATTCGAGAAGCCAGCTGACAACAGGTTCCTGCGTTTGGCTATCTCATTCACATCAAAATTCCGGCTAAACAGATTTTCAATCATTTGAACCATTTCCTGAGTATTTTCGGCAACTTCACAAAAACTGCGCAGATCAGTTCCTGCAAGCATAGCCGGATTTACAAGACAAAATCTGCCTTTAAACAACGTATTCAGCAGTTTTAGCTTTAAGCCTGTGGGTTGGAAAGTTACAAGCACATTGATATGCGCATTGGCTATTAGACTAAAAAGAGTTTCATCAACAGGATTTTCAATTAACTCAACATTTTTATGTAATGACACAAGTTTTTTGAGTTCACGGGGAGGGTTCATCCCGGCAATTATAAATTGATGGCTGTTTTGTGCAAATACTTCTTTTATAAGGTATTCAGCAGCAATCAGGTTTTCTGCTACAGATAATTTTCCATGATAAAGTGCGTAGTCCCCTTTTCCCTGAACTGATGTAATTGAATCATTCGGATGAAAACTTGGCAAATATTGTATGTTCTTATGTGGGAACTGAACCTTTAGGTAATCAGTATCAGCTTTCGAAACTGTCAGCATTAAATTGGCATATTGAAGTTTATTTTGAAAAAGCCTCAACCTGATGCTTTCAACCGTAAAAAATATTTTCTCGGAAAAACGGCTTGTTGATTTTGCAAGGTGTTGATAATAATGATGTTCAATATTGCTTTCACGATATACTTTAAACCTGTTATGCAAAGCCGGATGGTCAAGGTAGCCACATGAATGTAGCCCTTCAAATAAAATGGGGTAGTCATCAGCCATCAGATTTTTAAGAAGCAAATCGTTTGTCCGGCTCTTCACTATGAAGGGGGTGATTGACAATTGTTGGAAAAATCCTGATTTTCGGTCGTAATAATGAACTTCCTGGCAGAACTTCAGAAGTTCAGCTTCTACATGCCTGTTACCATATCTGAAACAATGTAGAATAACCTTAATGCCCTGGTTGTGAAGATGTTTTAATTTATAAAAAACATCGATAACTCCACCATAATTTGCCGGAAATGGAATGTCAAACGAGATAATGTGAAGGTGATTTTCAGATGTATTTTTCATAAACCGATTTCAGTATTTTTTCTTCGTTTTCCCAGCAAAGTTCCTTTGCAGCACTAATGCAGTTCCGGCGGTAAAACGCCAGTTTTTCAGGATTTTCAAGCATATTCCTGATTTTATCAGCAATGTGCCGGGGTTCATGACTTTCAATAAATTCACCAACCTGATACTGAGTCACAATTCTTTTAATCTCAACCATTTGACTAACCAGTACCGGAGTACCTGCATGTATGTAATCAAAAAGCTTATTTGGGAGACTGAGGCGGTAGTTTGGATTAGTTCCTTTATCCAACGAAAAGCCAATCTCAGCATGCACCGTATAATTGTATAACTCATTATAAGGAATCTTTGGAATAAACCTGACTTTGGTTTCAAGATTCAGGCTTTTAGCCTGCCTTTTAAGAAGTTCAATCACATCTCCGCTGCCGATTATCAAAAGCAAAATATGATCGAGGTAGAGCAGTGATTCTATCAGTTCTTCAGCCCCCCGGTGAATATTAATGCCAGCCCCCTGAAGAATGATGATATTTTTATTTTCAGGCAAACCAAGTTCATGTTTTTGCTTAATCACAGATGGTTTGAAAGTAGGAGGGATGTTCCGTAAAGCATTTACATGAACATTGTATTTTTTTTCGAAGATTTTAGCAATCGATTCATTTACAGTAAATACATCTTTAAGTTTCGGGAAGATCATTTTTTCAATGAATTCCCATGTTTTTTTAACAAAACGACGGTTGAAGACTTCTGGCGTTTCAGTAAAATATTCATGGCTGTCATATACCAGCGGAATATTTTTTAATCTGCTGATAATAAAATTTGGAAGCAAAGTATCCAGATCATTTGATACCAAAAGATCAGCTTTTCTGAAAAGTAAAAAAAGAAAAAGTCTGAAATTATATTCTGCATAAAACAAGGGTCCCTTGACAAACAAAAGTCTCATTCTGTGCATTGAATATGACCTTTTTTCAGTTTCTGTGCTCCATGGCAATTTTCGTCCTACAAGCAACACATTGAAACCCATCAAAGTAAGACTTGTACAAACCTTGTTTACACGCTGGTCAGTATTAAGGTCATTAATAACCGATACAATTATCTTTTTCAACGTTAGCCTTTATGTTTTATAATAAAAAGAAACGGCGTTACAGCTTCCACATTGCAACGCCGTGTAAAACATTTTAAGGATTTTTATCAATAAGCTCTGGCAAATACTACTCTGTATGGTGAGGGCTTACCTGAGTATATACATTTGCCTTCTTCATGTTCCGGTTCAAGAGGGATTAGACGGATTGTAGCTTTGGTTTCTTCCTTGATTTTTTGTTCGGTCTCAGGTGTCCCGTCCCAATGCGCATATAAAAATCCCCCTTTTTCAATCTGATTCAGAAATTCATCCCAGGTATCAACCTTATAAGTATTCATATCCCTGAAATTGAGTGATCTTTGATACAAGTTATTTTGTATCTGATCCAAAAGGTTAACAATGTTTACATCAAGTCCGGGTATTTCCAGCACTGATTTTTCAAGCGTATCTCTTCGGGCAACTTCAACGGTTCCGTTTTCTAAATCACGCGGTCCGATAGCTATTCTCACAGGCACACCTTTAAATTCATATTCGTTGAATTTCCATCCAGGAGTATAGGTATCACGGTTATCAAATTTTACGCTTATCCCTTTGGCTTCCAGACTTTTCTTTATTTCAAGTGCTTTCTCACTAATGAGTTCCAGTTGTTCGGCCTTTTTATAAATTGGAACAATAACTACCTGATAGGGCGCCAGTTTTGGCGGTAATACAAGTCCGTGGTCGTCTGAATGCACCATGATTAATGCACCCATCAGGCGTGTGGATACGCCCCATGAAGTTGCCCATACGTAATCCAGTTTATTTTCTTTACTCAGGAATTTTACCTCAAAAGCCTTGGCAAAATTCTGACCCAGAAAATGCGATGTGCCGGCCTGAAGTGCTTTACCATCCTGCATGAGTGCTTCAATACAGTAAGTTTCCAAAGCACCCGCAAATCTTTCATTTGCGCTTTTAACACCCTTTAATATAGGGATTGCCATCCAGTTTTCAGCAAAATCAGCATAAACATTCAGCATTTTTGTAGTCTCTTCCAATGCTTCCTCGGCCGTTGAATGAGCAGTATGCCCTTCCTGCCAAAGGAATTCAGCAGTTCTTAAAAAGAGTCTGGTCCGCATTTCCCACCTGACAACATTGGCCCATTGATTGATAAGCAGCGGAAGATCCCGGTATGATTGTATCCAGTTACGGTAAGTGTCCCAGATGATGGTTTCGCTTGTTGGCCTTACGATTAGCTCTTCTTCAAGTTTAGCATCCGGGTCCACAATCACGCCTTTGCCATTCGGATCATTTTTTAGGCGGTAGTGTGTCACAACTGCACATTCTTTTGCAAATCCCTCAACATGACTTGCCTCTTTACTGAAAAACGATTTAGGAATGAAAAGCGGGAAGTATGCATTTAAATGACCGGTGTCTTTAAACATTTTATCAAGAGCCTGTTGCATCTTTTCCCATATGGCATAACCATAGGGTTTAATAACCATACAACCCCTTACAGCCGAGTTCTCAGCCAGATCAGCTTTGATTACCAGATCATTGTACCATTGTGAATAATTCTCTTCGCGCGTTGATAAATTTTTAGCCATAGTTTTACTGTGGTATGATATTTGGATATTTTTGAGGGAGAAAATCTCTCTCTTTATGAATGATTTGCAAAATTAACAAATTCGCTTGAAAACAGATTTTTATCAAACTAACATATTTAATCGGAGGGCAAAACTATGAAAACATTAAATCTTTTTGCAATTATTGCCGGAGCCCTGATACTTGGTTCCTGTACTACGGCCCAAATGGCCACTGCGCCCTATGATGATGCATATTATTCACCCAAAATAGCTGCCAAACCTTCCAGTCAGGCAACTGCCGGGGTAAGTCAGCCGTCACAGCAGGGGCAAACTAAGTATTATAATAAAACACAGGTTCCGGATTCAAGAGAAGTTGTTGATACCCGTAATTTTACAGAGGCCCGGCAACAGTATTCACAACCTGCTGTAGATACTAATTCACTTACGGAACCTGATAGGCAGGTTTCCACTGAGAATTTTACTGATTCTGAAGAAATGAACTATGATGAATATTATGATTATGCCTATGCGGTAAGAATCAAGAGATTCCATACTCCAGTTTACGGTGTTTCATATTACGATCCCTATTACACTGATATGTACTATTACAATTATGATCCTTTTTATTGTGGTTCGAGTATTTATTTCGGACTTAACTGGGGAATGGGTCCCAGTTGGGGATTCAATTGGGGTTTTGGCTGGGGATACCCCGGATACAATTCGATGTTTAGCAATTGGTATAGTCCCTTCTATTGGGGATCACCTTATTCTTATGGTTACGGTTCTTATGGTATGGGTTATAATAGCGGTTATTGGAATGGATATTATGACGGAGGTGGTTATTATGGCAGCCACTGGGGTGATGAAAATAGTTATTATGGCCGAAGGACCTCAAGAGGTTCTACAAACGGTGCTGGTTCAGGTAAACGTCCTATTGACAGCGATAATGATGGAATCAGCAACAGAAGAATAGCTGCTGGTGGTAATACTTCAGGAACCAATGCTGCAGTTGTTAATCCACAAGCAGGCAGCAGTGGCCTGGGTGGAGCTAATGCCAGTAGTATTAACCAGCGTAGGATTGCAGCTTCAGACAAAAAAACTACCTCTGGTTCTGAACCAACAAACGCAACAGCGCGCCCGATTCAAGATCCGAATGCTTCACGAATAAAAGCTGCAACCGGAACAACCGGAACTGTATCTGAAAGCGGAAGCAATTTAGATTCAAGAAGCCAGACAGCTCAACAAAGGTATTCTTCTAACAGTTCCAATGCCAGAAGATACGATTACAATCGCTATAGCAGGAATAGCACTGCATCCAGACAGGAACTGGCTAAACCACGCTTAAATGCAACCCCTGCAAATACTGGTCGTGAGCGGGTCTACACTCCTCCATCATATTCACAACCAAGGTCAAGCAACAATTATAATGCACCAAGAAATCAGAATAGAGGAGTACAACGAACTGAAAGTGGAGATGTTAGACAGAATACTAATTCAAGGCAATACAACGTTCCACAGCAGCAATCTTCATCAAAGACTTATTCGCAACCGACCAGAAGTAATAATTCCAATTATACAGCCCCTGCTCCTACACGTTCATCGTCATCAAATTCAGGCACTTACAGTGCACCTGCAAGAACTGGAAATAGCGGAGGAGGAAGTTACACCCCATCACGCTCTTCCGGTGGTAGTTCTTCAGGTGGATCTACTGGTGGAGGTGGCAGAAGAAGGTAATCCTAAAAAAGAAGTTAATAGATATACTAATATTAAGATATAATAGTCTGAAATTGTGTCTAAACGAGTTAACTAACGACATTTAATAATACATTAATTTAAATATTACAAAGATGAAACGAGTAATTCTTATATCATTTTTTATATCAATAGCCAGTTTTACAGTCATGGCGCAGAATGCCGTTGACGCATTGCGGTATTCAACTGTGGGATATGGTGGTACTGCAAGATTTTCTTCGATGGGTGGTGCTTTTGGTGCAATTGGTGCCGATTTTTCAAGCATCAGTACCAACCCTGCCGGCCTCGGGCTTTTTAAAAGTTCCGAATTTACAGTTACTCCATCTCTTTATCATTCAATAACAAAATCAAATTATTTTGGGAATAATACTGAGGATGATAAATATAATTTTAATATCAATAATGCAGGAATCGTTTTAACGGCTGAATTTCCTGACCGTCTCGGTACCGATGGGTGGCGAAATGTTCAGTTCGGATTCGGGTTCAACCGCTTATTGAATTTTAACAATAATGTATATATCAATGGGTTTAATGATAATAACTCCTTGCTAACCGGATACACTGAATATGCAAATCAGAATGGTATTTACAATAATAGCCCTGAAGAACTTGCATATAATGCAAACCTGTTGTTTTATGACAGCACAACCAATAAATACTATTGCGATATGCCAAACGGAGGTGTTGATCAGCAAAAATCTATATATACAGAAGGTTCGATGAATGAAGTTGTGATGGGTCTTGGTGCCAATTACAGTGATAAGCTTTATCTTGGTTTTTCAATTGGGTTTCCCTATTTTAGATATTATCAGGAATCGCTTTATACTGAATATGATACAGAAAACAGGAACCAGTATTTCAAATCATTAAAACTTCGCGAAGAACTTGAAACTTCGGGATCTGGTATTAATATTAAGGCTGGTATGATTTTTAGGTTTACTGATTGGATGCGACTTGGAGCTGCTTATCACAGCCCTACTTTCTTTACAAATATGAAAGATACCTGGCGCAGCAATATGCAATCTCAGTTTGATTCAGTAATTGCAAATCAAAACGTTTCTTCGCCATATGGTGAGTTTGATTATGAACTTACAACTCCTCAGAAGTTTCTTGGCAGTGTAGCTTTTGTAATCGGTCAATTTGCAATTTTGAGTGCTGAATATCAATATGTTGATTATACTGAAGCCAAATTACGACCGAATGGAGATTTTATTGATGCCAATAGTGACATCAGAAATAGTTATACATCACAGAATATTTATAAGGTAGGTGCTGAATACAGGTATTCACAGTTCAGCTTCAGAGGAGGTTATGCAATGTACGATAGTCCGTTTGCCAACAATCTAAATGACGGGAAAAGGACTTCCATTTCATTTGGCCTTGGTTTTAAAGAAGCAGATTATTATCTGGATTTTGCATTTGTTAATACTACTTCTAATGAAGATTATTATTTGTATGACCCGATTGTAATGGAATCGCCCATATCTCACAATAAGTACAATCAGAATAGTATGATGCTTACCCTGGGATACAAATTTTAGATTTAGTTTCTGATTAAAAAAGCCGACTGGATAATTCCAGCGGCTTTTTGCTTTTTAAAAATACCCTGAAGTGTTTTTTTAAATTATTACAATTTGTCAGGTAGGATAGGGGAATTTCCCATAAAAAGTATTGCGATTTGAAATGAAATGAAGCTGTTATTTTACTGCAATACATTCAATTTCAATGAGAACACCTAAAGGCAGTTTTACAACACCATAAGCGGCTCTTGCAGGTTGTTCATGTGTAAAATATGTTCCGTAAATCTCATTCATTGCAGCAAAGTTATTCATATCGCTCAGGAGGCAGGTACATTTTACAATATCCGGATAATCATATCCAGCTTCTGCAAGAATACCTCCAATATTTTTCAACACTTGTACAGTTTGTTCCTTTATGCCGCCTTCCACTACTTGTGCTGTTTGTGGGTCTATTGGAATCTGACCTGATATATACAGGGTTCCATTGGCCTCAATGGCCTGGCTATAAGGCCCTATAGCTTTGGGCGCATTTTCAGTTCTGATAATTCTTTTCATGACGGGATTTATTTTTATTTTTTGGATTTTTCAGTTACAAAAGTAAGGATTAAAAGGTTATTTGATGCATGGGGTTCATCATGGTTGGGTTAAAACCACGTAAAGCATTGATGGTTGTCCAACCAATAAAATTTGAAAGATCATGAATTTTTATATCGAGCACTTTTATAACCTTGTCATCCAGTAGTTTTTGCCTGATGGTCCCCTCAAGCAATGGCTCTGCTGGTGTATAAAAGAACAGCCCATCTGTAAAAACAATATTCGCGATGGATGTGTCAGTAATCCTTGTTCCTCTAATAATCAGGATGTCATCATTTTGCTCTCGGAGTTTAAAAAGTAAATCTATTTCTAAACGATCCACAAATTTATGCGGATAATCAATATTTTCGGCAAAAATTACTTTCAGCGAATTTATCGGTTTGTAATAATAAACAGAATGTTCAATTGAAATTATCTCTTTTAAATAATCAACACGGCAGCGATAAGTAATAGCAGTATCCAGCGCATCAGGAACCAGCGATTGAAAGGGTAATTCCATAATATCACTGAAACCCCCAACCGCCATACGGCTTTTGTTTATCCTGTTAATATGGTATTCAAGGTTAACAGGCTGCCTGTTTGTTATTTTGAGAGTTTCAAATAATGGGTACATATACTTTTTGTATCATTTCGGCATACTCATGTTCAATAACTGAATGTATAGTGATTCCACCACCACTTTTAAATGTGTATCCATTTGTTGAGTTTTCAATAAATCTTATCATTACAGCACTACGAATTTCTTTTCCAGTAAAAATCCCAAAAACTCCGGTATAATAGCCTCTTTTATAGTTTTCAATAGCATGTATAATTTCAACTGTTTTCTTTTTGGGTGCCCCTGTTACCGAACCAGCCGGGAGAAGTCTGAAAAGAATATCACCAACTGATTTTTGCCAATCCGGCATCAGATTTCCGGTAATTTCGGAACTGATTTGTAAAAGTTCGCCACGCGTGGTTTTTATCCTGTCGATATATCTGAACCTGTTAACCCTCACCTGTTTCGAAACCATACTCAGGTCATTCCGTATAAGGTCAACAATGGTATTATGTTCGGCAATTTCTTTGTGATCATTCATTATTAATTGTTCGGCACCTGTAAGACTTGCATCAATAGTTCCTTTCATAGGAAACGAAAATATTTGGTTATTTGATGTCAGAATAAATGATTCAGGTGAAAAAACCACGAACTGGTCTTTATACCAGAGTTTAAATCGGGCATTACTTCTATGAAAAATTTCCTTTAGATTAAGATTGGTTTGTATTGGTGTTTCCTGGGTGAGATTTATCAGATATGAATTTCCAGCTATCAGATGATCCATTACTTTACGGAAACTGTTTTCGTATAGGTCAACAGGCATGGGAATTCCTTTGAATTCAACGGCTTTGGAACTGGCTGAAATAATTTCAGCATTTGTATGACTATCAATGCTGAAAAGAATTGATTCCGGATTAACATCTGCCAATGGGTAAACGAGTGGGTTAAGCATTTCAAAATCAATAATAAATATAAATGGTGTGCATTGATTGCCCATTTTATTCATCAGGATTCTGGCATTATTGGCTTGATCGGAAAGATGGCTATACATGTCGCGAAATTATAAATTTGTAGAATAACTTACTTTTGTATCCTTAAATAAGGCAGATGAAATTACTCGTTTTAGATAACTACGACTCATTTACTTACAACCTGATTCAGTTGATTGAAGAAAGTGGTGTGTTTGATTTTGATGTTATTAGTAATACGATGATACGATTTGAGCACATTAATCATTACAATAAAATTTTATTGTCTCCGGGTCCGGGATTGCCAATAGAAGCAGGATTACTTAATTCACTGATAAGCGTTGTTGCTGGACAAATACCTGTTTTGGGTATTTGTCTTGGGCACCAGGCTATTGCAGAAGTTTTCGGAGCAAAATTGATTCAGTGTAACCGGATTTTTCATGGTGAAGCAAGTCAGGTTACAGTTTTAGATAGTGAAAATTATTTGTTTAAAGAGATTCCCGGAAAATTCGAAGCAGGCAGATACCATTCATGGGAAGTAGATCCTTGTACTTTACCGGAGTCAATTCGTATTACGATTATTGATGGTAATGGTTCAATCATGGGTTTGAAGCATAAAATATTTGATATTCAGGGTCTTCAGTTTCATCCTGAGTCGATTATGACGCCATTTGGCAAAGAAATAATCTATAATTGGTTAAATCATTGATTTTTGCGATTCCAGAAAAAACTTACAAT
>CAZKCK010000125.1:0-12554 GCA_964550695.1 uncultured Bacteroidales bacterium
AATCATTTCCGGGTATCCCCGACAAAACCTATGTTGATTTTCTTCTGGCATCACAACATGACGAAAATGTGGTATATGCCTGTTTTGATGCCCGTAAGCAGAACAATCTGAAACCTTATATTCTCAAAAGTAATGATAAGGGAAATACCTGGACTACTCTGGTGTCAAATCTACCCGAAAGAGGAACTGTATATTGTATTGCAGAGGATTATAAAGATAAGGACCTCCTTTTTATAGGAACCGAATTTGGCGTTTATTTTACTACTGACGGCGGTAAAATCTGGGTGAAACTCGAAAACGGATTGCCAACAACCTGCGTCATGGATATGACCATTCAGAAGCGTGAAGATGACCTCGTTGTTGCCACTTTCGGCCGTGGATTTTACATTCTTGAGGATTATTCCATTCTGCGCGGGATGAAGACTTCTACGCTTGAGGCCGAAAGCATACTATTCCCGGTGAAGGATGCGCTTTCATACGTGCAGACCGGAACAAAATACGGGCAGGGTTCCACAACCTATATGAATGAGAATCCGCCGGTAGCAGCCACGTTTACCTGTTTTCTGAAAGATGTCCCCAAAAGCCTGCTGTCAAAAAGAAAGGATGCTGAAAAGGAAGCCGTGAAAAACAAAAAGGACATTGAATACCCTACATTCGATCAGCTACAGCGTGAAGATGAAGAAGGAAAACCTGTTCTCCTGTTTACCATTACTGATGAAAGCGGGAATATTGTGCGAAAACTGAAAGCTGCTCCTGCTACAGGAATCAACAGATTTACATGGGATTTACGCTATCCTTCCACATTTCCGGTAAGTGGCAGCGATAACCCTTTTGAATCGGGAGGTAGTGCCATGCTGGTGCCTCCGGGACGCTATGGCGTTTCAATGTCAATTGTTTTTAACGATACGCTGAAACCTTTGCAGGGACCTGTTTGGTTCAATGTTAAAACGCTTGACAATGCAACACTTGCCGCCACTGACAAAGTTGCCCTGGCTGAATTCTATAAAAAAGTTTATGAAACAGGCAGAGTTGTAATGGCATCTTTTAATATTTCCGATGATTTAAAAGATCGCATAAAAGCAGTACGCCAGGCTATCGACATCACACCCGGGGCACCTGTTGAACTTGCACGTAAAGCCAAAGCCATCGAACAAGCCAACAATCAGATTCAGATTGCCTTTAAGGGAAATCCCAGCCTCGACAAACGAAATGAAAACCAACCACCAAGCATTTCAAACAGGATTTACAGTCTTGTTTACAGTCATTGGTCATCGTCTTCAGCTCCTACCAGCACAATGAAAAATGATTACGAAATCGTAATGAAAGAGTTTACACCTTTATATGATAAACTCAAACAACTCATCCTTGTTGATTTAAAACAGGTTGAAGCTGAAATGGAAATATATCGCGCGCCGTATACCCCCGGAAGGTTCCCTGAGATAAAATAGCACTGTTTCCGCTTTCCGTAGCTTATTTGCGATAACCCTCTGAAATTGCACAGGGGGTTATCGCTTTTTTATCAATTTATTGGATGGTGGCATTTATTGGTTTTATTTTTAAATGATGAGAGTTAAATCATTCTTAATTAATTTGTTGTGATAAAAACTTCGTTAAGAGGTATCATTTGTTTAGTTTTGCACACAAATTAATAGTCAAGATTGGTGAATAAACAAAAAATGATTCCCTTTTCGCCTCCGCGTATGGATAAGCGGATTGTTGATGAAGTTACGGCAGCCCTGTTATCGGGGTGGATAACCACCGGCCCCCGTACCAAAAAGTTCGAAAAAATGCTTACCGAATATGGCGGACAAAAGGCAAGCCTTTGTGTAAGTTCTGCCTCTGCCGGTCTTGAACTCGTATTGCGCTGGTTTGGCGTAAAGGAAGGTGATGAGGTCATTATTCCGGCATATACCTATGCAGCTACAGCTAATGTGGTGGTGCATTGTGGTGCAAAACCCGTTTTTGTTGATGTTCAGGATGATTTTAACATTTCATCCGAAGCCGTTCAACAAGCCATTACTTCACGCACCAAGGTGATCATGCCGGTTGATATTGGCGGGTGGCCTGCCGCATACGATGAACTGAATAACCTTGTGAAAAGGCCGGAAATTATTTCGCAATTTAAGGCACAATCTATTGAACAGGAGCGTCTAGGGCGCATTTTAATCCTTTCTGATGCTGCCCATTCCATTGGCGCCGGGTATCTTGGCAAACGTGCCGGCTCGCTGACCGATATCACGGTTTATTCTTTTCATGCCGTTAAAAACCTTACCACTGCCGAAGGCGGCACAATTTGCCTGAATCTTCCTGAACCATTTGATAATGAAGAAGTATATAAAGTATTGAACATAAAATCATTGCATGGTCAGAACAAGGATGCGCTCGCCAAAACCCAGATAGGTAACTGGCGCTATGATATTGTGGAGGCAGGGTATAAATGCAATATGACTGACCTTCAGGCTGCTATTGGTATCATTGAGATGGAAAGGTATGATACCGACATGCTTGTAAGGCGAAAGCAGATTTTTGATTTATATGCCAGTGCGTTCCGTGCAAATGCCTGGGCAAAGGTGCCGGTATATGAATTGCCGGATAAAACTTCTTCATATCATGTGTTTATGCTGAGAATAAATGATGTAACCGAAGAACAGCGCGACAAAATAATTACGGTTATTTTTAACTCCGGTGTTTCAGTAAATGTTCATTTTGTTCCTTTGCCCATGATGACTTATTATAAATCAATGGGATATGATATTGCCAATTACCCCGTTGCGTACCGGAATTATTCCTGCGAGATCAGTCTGCCGGTGTATTATGACCTGACTGATGACGACGTTTTCAGGGTAATAAAAGTTGTAAGGGAAGCTTATATCCAGGTAACCGGAAATTAATATGATTCTGAAGCGCATTTTTGACTTTGTTTTTGCATTAGCCGGAATTCTGGTCTTAAGTCCGCTGTTTTGTGTGATATCAGCAGCAATACTTTTTGATTCAAAAGGGAGTCTTTTTTACAGGCAGATTCGTGTTGGCCGGAAAGAGCGTGATTTTAAATTGTACAAATTCAGAACCATGCAAATGGAAGCTGATAAAGCGGGGCTGCTGACCGTGGGTTTGAACGACAGCCGGATTACCCGGGTTGGAGGGTTTCTCAGGAGATATAAACTTGATGAGTTGCCCCAGCTCATGAATGTGCTGAATGGCACCATGAGTATTGTTGGCCCAAGACCCGAAGTCAGAAAATATGTAAAACTATATGATTGTACGCAGCGTAAGGTGCTGGGTCTTAAACCCGGACTTACCGATTATGCCTCTCTGGCTTATATTAATGAAAACGAACTACTTGCCCGTTCTCCGAAACCTGAAGATACGTATATTGAAGAAATTATGCCGGCCAAACTCGAATTAAGCCTGCGTTATCTGAATGAGCGGTCATTTTTGGTTGATCTTAAAATTGTTTTCTTGACCGTGTTTAAAATCTTTACACAAAAGAAATTAGAATAACTATTTAAAATTTAACAGGTTGAATAATATTAATTCTATTCGCAATATTATTTTTGACTTTGGCGGAGTCATACTGAATATTGATTTTAACAAAACCATCGATGCTTTTGTAAATCTTGGTATCGATCGTTTCAGTGATTCTTTTACCGGATTTAACCAGTCGCAGGTGTTTAACGACCTTGAAACAGGGCGGGTTACTCCGTCAGGATTTTATGAGGGTTTGCGAAATGAGCTTGGCGTAAACCTCACCGATGAACAGATTGAAACTGCATGGAATGCCTTGCTGCTTGATTTACCCGGAGAGCGTATTGAAATCCTGAAGCAGGTTGGTCAAAATTACCGGATGTTTCTTTTGAGCAATACCAACCAGATTCATTTCGAGAGTTATAACAACAGGTTCAGAAATGCTTACGGATATAATTTCGGAGACCTTTTTGAACATGCATACTGGTCGTTTAATGTTCACGAGCGCAAACCAAATGCTGAAATTTTCCGGCATGTCATTGATAAAAGTGGTCTTATACCTTCCGAAACGTTGTTTATTGACGACAGTATACAGCATATTACTGCAGCCCGGAAACTTGGTTTAAAAACCATCCATTTGCAGGGGATTGAAATTAAAGACCTGTTCGAAAACGGAAAATTGAAGGCAGAGGTTCCTATTTTGTAATTGATGCCAATACGGTGGGGTCTTTTTTAACCATACGGTAAATAGTCGTTTTGCCTATCCCGAGTTTATCAGCTACCAGTTTAATGTTTCCGTTGTATTTGTCGAGGAAGTGCTTGACAATCCGGAGATCATATTCTTCAAGCGTACGTTCGTCGGCAAGGAAATCTTCCTGTGTGTTGGTAGCTGAGAAGGTGATGTCTTCAGGTTCAATAACATCCCCGGCTGACATTACGCAGGCCAGATCAATCAGGGCTTTTAACTCACGCACATTCCCGGGGAAACTGTATTTGAGAAGTTTTTCCTGCGTTTTGGCCGAAATGGTCTTGGGTTTGATCCCGTTCTTATTGCAAAATTCATCAATAAAATATCGCGATAAAAGCAAAACATCGTTTTCGCGGTTGCGTAGAGGCGGGAGTTCAATGGGCAATCCGAGTAACCTGAAATACAGGTCTTTTCTAAAGGTTCCGTTTTTAACTTCCTGTGTAAGGTTTTTATTGGTTGCTACAATGATGCGTGCATCAAACTTAATCACCTGATTGCTTCCAACGCGTGTAAATTCTTCTTCCTGCAGCGCGCGCAGCAGTTTTACCTGCATATTCAGGTCCATATCAGCTACTTCGTCAAGGAAGAGGGTGCCTCCGTCAGCTTCTTCAAATTTGCCCAAACGCCGGTTATTGGCACCTGTGAATGATCCTTTTTCATGGCCGAATAATTCACTTTCAATAAGTTCTTGTGGTACAGCCGAAACGTTAATAGCCACAAATTTCCCTTTTTTCTTCAGCGAATTATAATGTATGGCTTTGGCCACGAGTTCTTTGCCGGTTCCGGTTTCTCCTGAGATGGATACAGCTATATTGCTTTTGCAGGCTTTTTCAATCAGTTCAAATATTCTTTGTATTACCGGGCTGTTACCTTTAATGGGGTTGTAATCAAGATATTTTTTACCAACTTCTTCCTCAAGAAGTGTTATTTTTAACTGTAACTGTCTGTTTTGTTCAATTTTGCCTATCAGATTGGTGAGCCGGCCTTTCATATTGCGGTCTTTCATCACGTAGTCATAGGCGCCTTTGCGCAATATTTCAAGGGCTGTTCCAATGTCCTGCTGCCCCGAAACAATAATAACAGGTATGGCCGGATTGAACTTTCTGATTTTTTTGTAAATATCCATCCCGTTGTAATCAGGCAACAGGTAGTCGAGTGAAATTACGTCGGGGTTTTTGTACAGGTTGTCAAAAAAATCCTTGCCTGTATTAAACACTTCAACATTGTAATTCCCTTCTTTTTGAAGTGACTCTGCAAGCACTTTGGCTGTGATGATGTCATCTTCAACAATAAATACTTTTAGTGGCTCCACGGTTTCTTTTTTTGGATTATTCCAAATCACAACTCAAATTCGCATGAACTGCGTCAAAGATAATAAATAAACGGTTGAAGTGTGTAAATGGTTTCAAAAAACAAATGTTTTTTATTCCTTTGAAAGCTAAGGGTGGAAGAGTGTAAAGACTAAGTAAGTAATAAAATGCTGTTCAATGTGTTAAGAATTTCTGATGTATCAGTTAACATCATTAGTTGCATCTTAAATGGTTTAAAGTTTGAAATTCCTTTAAAATAATTGGAGTAGAACTTGCGCATTTCGAGCACTGCACGCCTTTCGCCTTTTATTTCAATCGAATGAATAAAATGTCTGCGGCACACTTCAACACGTTCTGTAATTCCGGGAGGAGGTAAGTGTTCTCCTGTTCCAAAGTAGGTTTTGATTTCATTAAAAATCCACGGATTTCCTATGGCTGCACGTCCGATCATGATCCCATCAACGCCATATCTGTCAACCATTTCATGTGCTTTTTCAGCCGATGTAATATCGCCGTTCCCAATTACCGGGATGTGCATTCTGGGGTTGTTTTTCACGGCTCCGATCAATGTCCAGTCAGCCTGTCCGGTATAGAGCTGGGCGCGTGTACGGCCATGAATTGTAATGGCGGCTATGCCAATATCCTGAAGCCTTTCGGCAATATCCACAATGTTTTTGCTTTGCTCATCCCAACCGAGTCTGGTCTTCACTGTCACCGGAAGGTTTGTGGCTTTGACAACTGCTGATGTAATGGCAACCATTTTCGGAATATCGTTGAGTATGCCGGAGCCGGCCCCCTTCGAAACAACCTTGCGTACCGGGCAGCCCCAGTTTATATCAATCAGGTCGGGCTGAACTTTGGTGGCTTCAATCGCTGCACCGGCCATCGCAGCCGCATCGTGCCCAACAATCTGCACGCCAATGGGGCGCTCACTTTCTTCAAATACCAGTTTGCGCGTGCTCTTGTCGGCTTCTCTTACCAGACCTTCTGCCGAAATAAATTCAGTGTACATCATATCCGCACCATATTGTTTGCAGATTTTCCTGAACGAAATATCGGTTATATCTTCAAGAGGTGCAAGCAATACGGCAGTTCCGGGTATTTCTTTGATTCCTGTTATTAACATTCTGCAAAGGTAACCAAATCTGCTGAAATCATTCGTAACGCCTGATATTGCTTGAATATGGTGTGTTTCTGATTCATTATTATTGCTGTGGTAAGGCTAAAACATATTAACATAAACCAGATTCGGTATCAACCTAAGTTTATTGTTTTTAAATTTGGCATCTGGCCTATAATTTAATCGCAGTTTCCATTGAATAAAACAGATAATGGTTTTATGATGACTAGCTTTGACTGGAAAGATAAAGTTATTCTGATAGTTGAGGATGATTATGTGAGTTATCGTCTGATTTGTTTCTATTTATCAGGCACATGTGCTGACATTATGTGGGCACGCAACGGGCGTGAAGCCCTGAATATGTGTTACTCAAATCCCGAAATCAGCATTGCCCTGCTCGATATTCAGCTTCCTCAGATTAACGGACTTGATGTACTCAGGGAAATGAAATCGTTCCGTACCGGCTTACCCGTAATCGTGCAAACAGCCTATTGTATGACTGAAAACCGCAGGGAAAGCTTTGATGCAGGTTGCGATGAGTTTATTGCCAAGCCTTACGACAGAAAGGACTTGCTTAAATTAGTGGGTGTGTATCTGAACTGATTCGTGTCAGTTGTTGATAACCTTTTAATTTTATCTAATCAACCAAATGCTAAATACCATCTTTTAATTCCTTCCGGAATTGGATAGCGTATTTACAATCTGTTGAACGGCCAGAAATCAAACGCGTTCATAAAGGGTACCACAGGTTTTGTTTTATATTTCATTTCCTTGATTTTAATTCCTGCAAGACTGGTTTTGAGCGAACTTGAAAGCTTCCTGAAGTCATTCCGGTATACCTCCGGAACGGGTTGTGTAGGTGGCGATTCAACCCTGAGCGGGTTTACAGGCGATCCGTTTTTATAAAATCTGAAATCCAGGTGTGGCCCTGTGGATAATCCTGTACTTCCAACATAACCAATCACCTGGCCCTGTTTAACATGCACTCCGCTCCTGATACCCGTGGCTATTTTCGAGAAATGACAATACTGCGTTGTGTAGACACTGTTGTGCCTTACTTTTACCATATTTCCGGCACCCCCGCTATAACCTGCCGCCACAATCATTCCATCACCAATGGCAAACACCGGCGTTCCTTTTGGCGCGGCATAATCAACACCATGATGTGCCCTGTATATTTTAAGCACCGGATGAAAACGGCTCCCCGTAAAATGTGAACTGATGCGGCTGAATTTGAGGGGAGACTTTAGGAAGGCCCTTCGCAGACTGTTCCCCATGTCATCAAAATAATCTGCCAGCTTTCCGCTACTGTCTGGCGCATACCAGAAGGCATAAATGTCTTTTTTATAATGATTGAATACCGCAGCCTTAATCCGTTGTATTCCGATGGTTTTACCGCCCACCTCCAGCTTTTCATAAATTACCTTGAAATGATCACCTTTCTGCAAACCAAAGAAATCAACACTCCAGCCAAAAATGTCTTCTGTTTTCAGGGCCAGTTCAATCCCTGACTCAGATCCTGCCAGCGCATTCCACAGCGATGACCTGATAATGCCTGTAAGCGTATCTGTTTTAATATTCATTTCTTTGCGGCCTATACTTACGCTCATCTTGTCGGTAAAAGTGAATATAACATAGGTCAGCGGTGTGTTTTCATAAATGAAATACTTTACCTGACGTTTATTTTTACGGTCACTTAAGAGGGTATAATCATTCCCCGATTTTATCTTTCTGAGGTCAAAGGTGCCGGCAGAGCGCTTGATCAGCAGGTCAATGGTTTTGTTGTCAATGCCATAGCCTTTCAACAGATCCGACAAATTCTGCCCCGGCTTTACTTTATCCTGAACTATATCCAGTGAATCGACCTGAATGCCATACAGAAAGGTCTTTTCGGGAGTATAATTTTTATTGGTGCCCAGAATCCCGTCAACAGTAACGGATGTATAAAACACAAATACTGAAAAGGAGATAATTATAACACCAGATAGTGCCAGGAGAGCTATTTCATTAATTCGTTTTTTCATATTGTCGGGCATTCATCAGTTTAAAACGCAGTTCAGCCATGATTGTTTTATGGCAGGGGTAACAGAAAAAAGGCAGGGTTTGATAGCCCTGCCTGTATTTTAGCGGTGTTCGGCGGTGAATGTTCGGCCCGTCCTGAGGGCTTCAAGATTGGTGTTTACCACATCCTCACCTTTGCGTCCAAAAATGGTGCGTATGGCATCTTCAAGTTCTTCAAAGGGGATGTCAATAAAAGGTGATGCGGCTCCCAAAATAACCATATTGGCTGATTTGGCGGCTCCCAGTCCGGTTGCAATCTGGTCAGCATCAAGGGCTATATGGTTTTCAAAATGTTCAATTTCAGCCATAACATCCGCAATGGGAGGGTAGTTGCTGATATTGACAAAGGGTTTGGTGTTTGTAATCAACCAGCCATCGGGTTTGAGCATAGGCAGATACCTGAGTGATTCCATTGGCTCTACCGAAATAATCATATCCGCCTTACCGGCCGGGATAAGATCTGAAGCGATTTCACGACCTGAAAGCCTGAGGTGCGACTGTACATCGCCGCCCCGCTGGCTCATTCCATGAACTTCAGCCTGTTTTACAAACAATCCGGCTTTAACGGCGGCAGTGCCAATAATGGTGGCTATTGATAAAATGCCTTGTCCGCCTACTCCTGCAAGAATTATATCGTTTTTCATGTTTGTTCTGATTATGATTGGTTTACTCGGATTGTTTGCTTTTATCGCTGAATTTTTCACGCATACGTTTATTCAGAGTCTGGATACACTCGCGTTGAGCAATAATCACGGAAACACCTTTGTAATCAAGTTCTTCCTTGATAATAAGTGTGTTCGATTCATGGTTTTTGCGCAGAGGGTTCAGTATCCTGAGGTGTTTTTCGTCCACACCGATTCCCTTACAAATGCTTTCGATGCGTCCGTGCGCGGCACTGGTCTGTCCTCCGGTCATCCCGGTGGTTGAGTTGTCGAGTATCATAATTGTAATGGGCGAATTCTGATTCACGGCATCAAGCAATCCTGTAATTCCCGAATGTGTAAACGTTGAATCGCCTATAACCGCTACCGATGGCACCAGACCGGCGTCGGCCGCCCCAATGGCCATAGTGATAGATGCACCCATATCCACACATGAATTGATGGCATCAAGTGGCGCCAGAGCGCCTAATGTATAGCAGCCAATATCTGCAAACACACGGCCTTTGGCATATTTCAGCAGGGCTTCATTCAGTGCAAGGTATGAGTCGTTGTGCGAGCAGCCAATGCAGAGTGAGGGCGGACGTCCGGCCACCAGCGCAGGAATGTCTTTGCCATGTGTGTCTTCAAGACCGAGCGCTCTGGCTACGATATTGGGGTTCAGCTCACCATCCCGCGGTACTGTACCATCTAACCGGCCTTTTATCTTCAGGCTGTTGTTCAGGTATCCCCTGAGCAATTCTTCAATAACCGGCATTCCTTCTTCAAGTACCAGTATCTCATCACACTCCGAAGTAATTTTTTCGACTTTGGTGCGTGGCATCGGATATTGGGTTATCTGAAGAACCGGATGCTGAATATCGCGTTCAGGATAGTTCTCCATCAGGTAGTTATAAGCTATTCCTGTGGTAATAATGCCGAGTTTTTTATCAGGTCCGTCATGGTATTTGTTGAATACACTCGCTTCTGATTCAACCATCAGCCCGTTCTGGTGGCCCAGCAGGCTTTTGTATTGTTTTCGGGCTATAGCTGGCAATAGAATAAACTGTTTCAGGTTCGAAGGCAATGCCAGTTCATTCTGCGGCCGGCTTGCCTTGCGTATTACGCCAGAACGTGAGTGCGCCAAACGTGTGGTAATACGAAGTAAAACCGGAAGGCGGAATTTCTCAGAAATCTCAAACCCGTAATGCACCATATCATAAGCTTCCTGCTGGTTCGAAGGTTCAAGGATGGGAATCAGGGCAAATTTGCCATAAAACCTTGAATCCTGTTCATTCTGCGAACTGTGCATCGAAGGGTCGTCGGCAGCCACAACAATCAGACCTCCGTTGGCACCTGTAACGGCTGAGTTTAAAAACGGGTCAGCAGCAACATTCAGGCCTACATGTTTCATGCATAC
Source organism: uncultured Bacteroidales bacterium (assembly GCA_964550695.1). Lineage (GTDB taxonomy): Bacteria > Bacteroidota > Bacteroidia > Bacteroidales > TTA-H9 > CAZKCK01. The sequence continues at coordinate 10,763 of CAZKCK010000125.1, forward strand.
CATGGCACGTTTGCCGGCATATGACATTCCCAGAGCCACTTCCATAGCGGTTTTTTCATTGGTGGTCCAGTAGGTTTTTATCTTGTTTTGCTTAGCCTCTTTGGAGTGCATCACATATTCGGTGATTTCGGTGGAGGGCGTGCCCGGATAGGCGTAAACCCCTGAAGCTCCGGAATCGATTGCGGCCTGGGCTATGGCTTCATCGCCCAACAATACTAATTTTTGCATGATTTGGTAATTGATACGTAGGCTACAAAGCTAAGGAATTTTTTGAAAATCCAAAAATCAGGGAGAACACGGGGTCAACGAATTTAAATGATCAACAATTGAATAAAGTTGTTATCCCATCCGTTTTCGTCTTTTTGTAATCATCCGGACCTTTTTAAATGACATTGAATGGCTGCTTTTTTTGAAAACTGATTTAAAACCTGCTATAATGACACCAACCACCAAACTGTCACTTGCTGACTGAATTAATCGTGTGAATTTATCAAAAGTTCTCACGCTTTTAAAAAAAGGATTCGTTTCGGGAGTCTGTGAGAGGTTCTCCCCATCAGCAACCGCACATGGGGCAGCCTGTTCGATTACCAACAGCTGATAATTCGTTTCAATTTACTAATTAGTAAAGTCATTTTTTCTAATTTTGGGATAGTAACATCCCCAGAAAAGTTTTCTCCTTTTTTTAAATATTTCGCTGTAAATGTATTGGAGGAAATACCCCATTTTAATAAAAATGTTTTTCTTCCTTTATTTTTCTTTACTCGTTGGGTTGATTTTGAACCAAAGTGGTAAACTAAACTATTCCCTTTACCCTTAAACAATCTCACCCCAGCTTCAAAAAGTTTTCTTGAAAAATCTGGATCGGAATACATACCAGGACTAAATTCAGTACTCATTCCACCAACCAAATCCCACATATCAACATGAACCACATTGGGGGGCCATGTACTTCCGGACCAATCATTAATAATTAAACTGTTATATTCGGCTAATAATAACTTTTCATTAAAACTCTGAATATCCTGACCATAGTTTTTGACAATAACACAAGGATTTTCCGAATTTGTAGGTTCTATCATAGTACCGGATAACATAAAACTTTTATTTCCAATTCTCTCTATTTCTTTATCTAATTCTAAATCCCAATCAGGGAGTAAATACATATCATCGTTTACGTAAACAATATATTGTGATTTAATAAGTGCTCTGGCACTATTTAAACCATAACAAATACCAATATTGTTTTTTGAATGTACATAATCAATTTCTTTTTGACTTTCTAGCCATTCTATTGTCCCATCTTTGCCATCGTTAACAATAACAATAATTTGTAGCTCATAATAGGAGTTTTTTAATATACTATTTATGCAAAATTTCAAATAATCAATATTATTCCAAGTAGGTATTAACACACTAAATTTGTAATTAGTTTTACTTGTCCTCTGATATTTATTTATGTCATTTATCATAATTTATAGTTGTTGGTAAAGTTCGGAACTATCTTCAGTTGTGGATTGCAGGCTGATTTCCTGTCCTCCGCCACCTAAGTTTAAGCGGGGCAGATGCCTGAATTACCACTGAAACCCTTATTGCTGCTACACTTTGTGTGTGCCCTGCATGAGCAGCGTACACCTGTCGTAAGGTGTAGAAAAAGTTCAAAAATACAAGTTTATTTTTCAACAACAAAACGTCTGGTGTAATTTCCCCAGAGGGTGCAAAACCCTCCCTACGGCAAACTCAGGATAAACTATACAGGAACGGCATATGAGGCTATAGAACGAGGATAAGCAAA
>CAZKCK010000126.1:0-9636 GCA_964550695.1 uncultured Bacteroidales bacterium
AAATCCTGTGACACTACAAAGAAAAAAAAAGTAAGTGAACTTTGGAGTTTTCAGGTATTGCGCCTTTTTGAGATATATTTTAAAGAGCAGTTTGAATTTCAGTTGCTAACACCTCCAAAATCTGAGTCAACAGGCCTTTGTAACGATAAGCAAATGAAACTTGATGCATACCGGGCAAAACATACCAAAGTGTTGAACGATGTTATTCTGCGCAAACATACACAGGCAATTGATGATTTGTTACTTTAACAATCTCCAGACTAGTCAGGATTAAATCGAAATTATTATATATTTTACAATATTGCTTTTAAACACCCGGCAAATGTATCAGATCCATCATTTCTTGAAAAAATACAGTAAGCTTGAGCATTCTGCGATCATCATCCGAAAATATACTGAAATATATGGGTCGGTTCCGGGTTCATTTCGGGAGTGTGCCTTTTACGATTATCTGAATAGTTATAAGGCTTTGCCTTACAAAATACCCGAATATCTGGAAGCTTTTTTTGATTGGGACTTGCTTTTTCAACTTGTTGCCGCATCTCTTTCTTCTGATTATGAATTTGTTTTGAAGCCAGGTTCATTTAAACCGGAGTTGCGTATACTTGTAAATCTTGAAAACACCGACAAAAAAATGTCATTCTTTGTAAGCGAATTGGACGGTAAAGCAATTGCCCGGTTATTTCAGATTTACCTCTCTGAACAATTTTTTCATCAGGTAGTGGCTGTTGCCGAGGGGGAAACAGAAGAACTTACCCTGATCAGAAAAGAAAAACAGGAGACCTGCCAGCGAAAGAAAGCAGAAGCAGAACTCATAATTTTTCTGAATACAAATTCCGGCAAATCTGTTGATATGTTTTGTTATCAGACAGATACAGTAGTTCCATTTTAAAGAATTGTGGCTGAAACCGAAGCAAGCCCTTTGGATTTGTCTGTAAAAATGATATCATCATTGGTTAAATGCTGTATGAAAATCAAACTGTTACGTTATTTGCTGTTTAATCATAAAGCCCACAAAAAAAACGATATTTTCATAAGTATCTAAGATATGTATCCCTAAAAAGTCACCTTCAAATTTTATAATTTCTATATTTGTAATTGCATCCTTTTACTTTAATTTATAAACAAGCCAACTATTTCGCATTAATATAAAGATTTGTATTTAAATTAATTAGCATAATATTTCTACCAAACCATCAAAATGAAAAAATCCAAAAAAATCACCATCGACCCAGGCCCGATCCCCATCACCGAAGGCCATCTGAAAGATTTATTTCCTACTGCTTTGAATGCCGCGGATTTCAAAGAACCTGAGCGGGTTGTAGCAAAAAACCCCCCTAAGAAAAGCAACCTTAATAAAAAACCGGTGAAAGCTGAACGCATGCCAATACCGTTGTCCGGAAAGGAATCTGAACTCCTGACCGGCATTCCGGAATCAGAACGAAAAAATTCCGGACTTCCTCTTCAAAAAAAGTCAGTAAAAGGGAAAAAATCAAAGGAAATTTTGGAAGACGGATCTCCTACACCCATGTCGGCAAAGCGTCTGCGCGATCTTTTTCCAACAGCGATTAACTTGCCGGAGGAAGCAGAACCAGTTGATAAAACGATGAAAGTAGTCTATAAAAAATCTAAAAACCAGGCAGATACAAAATAATATTTTGATTACAGTTTACAATGGGTTTCCACCATCGTAATCCACTTTAACAGCATCTGCTGAAATCTGTATGAAACCGCGGAATGATTTAACGTGTTTCCGGAACATAGCCGTATTTTTGCCGTACCATTTTCAAAATGTTTATGCCATTTACCTACGAGTACCCCCGTCCCTGCGTTACCGTTGATATCATTTTATTAAGAAATGATGGCAACGGACCTGAAATCTTACTGATTGAAAGAGGCAATCCTCCTTTTGAGGGGTTGTGGGCGTTTCCGGGTGGTTTTATCAATATGGACGAAGATCTGGAAACTTCAGCGCGGCGGGAGCTTTTTGAAGAGACCAGTCTGAAACCGTTAACAATGAAACAGTTCAGAACCTATGGTGCCATTAACCGTGACCCCCGCCACCGCACCATTACGGTTGTATATGTTGCTGAAATTGATGATAAACAGACACATGAACCCACGGCAGGAGATGATGCACGCAGCGCTGCCTGGTTCAGGCTTGAAGCCTTACCACCATTGGCATTCGACCATATGGACATTCTGGAAGAATTTATAAGAGAGAAGGCATTATAATAGTATGCAAAGTCAGAAGCTTTTGGTAAACCTGCCAGACTATACCCCTGTTACCAACCTGAATCCTATGCCATGTACGTTGATAATCTGTACGGTTTCATCCTTTTTCAGGAATTTCCTCAGTTTGGCAACGTAAACATCCATACTGCGGGCGTTAAAGTATGAGTCATCGTCCCATACTTTTTTCAGTGCAATACTGCGGTCAACCACTTCATTTTCATTTTCACACAATATTAACAGCAGCATCGACTCTTTTGAAGTCAGCTTTTGTTCTTCATCGTCGAACCTGAGGATTTGCCTGTTTAATTCAAAGGTGTAGCGACCAAGTTTAAAAACCTTGTTTTCGTGTTCTGGCTTCATGGCAGGTTCTGTGCGTCGCAGGATGGCTTTCATTCTGACCAGCAGTTCCTCCATGCTGAAAGGTTTGGTGATATAGTCGTCAGCGCCCACCTGAAAGCCGGTAAGTTTATCGTCCTGAAGTGATTTGGCTGTAAGAAAAAGTATGGGTATTCTCCGGTTTGTTTTTCTGATATCTTTAGCAAGGGTAAAGCCGTCTTTAACAGGCATCATTACATCAAAAATACAAAAATCAAATTCTGACTTCAGAAAATTGTTGTAGGCTTCATCGCCGTTAATACATAGTGTTGTTGGAAAACCTTTGGCTTCAAGGTAGGCTTTAAGGATGGTGCCGAGATTTCTGTCATCTTCAGCAAGAAGAACGCGTGCTTCCATGATTCCGGTATTCAAATTTTCTCGTAAAGGTAGGTAAATAAACGCTTATAAGTATAACAGGTCTTTTAATTTTACAGGATTCCATAATCCGCATTCATTCAAAGCGGCAAAAAAATGCTGAAAACTGATCCGTTTTTCGGTTCGCTATCCACAGTAACATTGCCACCGTGCCTGTTTACAATGGTTTTAACATAACTCAACCCCAAACCGAACCCCTTCACATTGTGTATATTGCCGGTAGGAACGCGGTAAAGCTTTTCAAAAACTTTTTTCTGGTTCGCCTTACTGATACCGATACCATTGTCGCGCACCGAAATCATTACGCCATTGTTGGCATTATTTGTTGTTACAGTAATGACTGGCTTTTCAGGAGTATACTTATTGGCATTGTCGAGCAGATTAAAGATCACATTGGTGATGTGTACCCTGTCAGCATTTATAATGTGCTGGTCTGCCAACAATTCTGTAATCAACACACCATCTTTTGCCTCAACCTGTAGTTTGATTTTTGAAATAGCATCAACAATAATCAAATGAATATCAATAGGTTCCTGCTTCATTTTTAGCTGGCCTTTTTCAAGTACGGCGGTTTGCAGTATTTTTTCGGCCATCAGTCCCAGACGTCGGTTTTCTTCACTTATCATGCCAATATACATATTTGACAAAGCTGCAGTACTGGCTACATCTTTATCGTTCAGGGCTTCACAGGCAAGTGATATTGTTGAAATGGGTGTTTTAAACTCATGTGTCATGTTGTTGATGAAATCATTTTTCATATCACTCAGTTTTTTTTGCCTGATGATTGTGCTGATGGTGTAAGCAAACAAGCCTATTACAGCAATTATAAGAATTGCAGATACAAACAGCATCCACCACAACTGACTGATAACAAATTGTTTCTCCTTTGGAAAATAAACAATCAGGTAATTGGGTGATACATTGGATTCGCCCGGGAAAAGTGTAATGGCAAAGCCTTTATTAATGAGTTCACTGGCATACTGTCCGGTTTTCTGAACAACCAACAGGTTGCGTGCAGGGCTAAAAATGCCATATTCATAAACCGTAATTATTCCGTTGGCTTCAAGTTCAGCACCCAGCAATGAGTCGAGCATTTCCGGGTTTATGCGTCGTTCAATGGGGAGCAGTCTGAAATTGTCAGCAAAGTTTTCGTAAGCTTCATTCACCAGAAATGATTTTTTCATCAATTCTTCAATCAGCCGGTCACGGCGTTTGTTATAAATGATGAGTATCTTATCTTTTGAGAAGTCGATTTCCTGCTTTTTAACAGGTTTCTTTTCAACAGTTTTAGATGTATCTTCAGGAGCATTATCCTCCATATCGGCCAGATTAAGAGTGGTATCCAACTGCTGAACGGTACGCCAACCATCCTCCCGATACGGGTCATAGTGGAGTTTTTGTCTGACAGATTCTACTTTTCCTGGCGAAATGCCGGGATTTTCTTTCGAAAGCTTATCAATCCTTCTATTTATCAAAAAGTTAAGAGAGTCAATCTTACTATACAGGTATGCGCTTTGTTTGTATTTTTTGAGACGGCGGCTGGCTTCATCTTTTTCAAGTTTAAGCACAACATCAGAAACAGAGGTCTCAACGGCACGCACAAACGATGCTTCTTTTACTGTGATGGCATTCCTGATCCAGTAAACTTGTATAAACATAAGTCCAACAAGCGATAAAGCCATCAGAAAGCCAATCAGGAAGATTATTCTACGGTTCATTGTGGCAAAAATAAAGAGAAAATACCAGCACTACCCCAGTTAACAAAATTTAACGTTTATTATATTTCATTAACAATTTACGTTTGAGGGATTTGGTAACTTTGCAAATAATTATTACACAGAACAAGTTTTAAAACAATATCGGTTTTTGGTTTTTGTAAAGGCTGCCTCATAAGCAGCCTTTTTTTTGATTTTGAATTTATAGCCGTTGATTCTATAAAACATTTATTATCAAATTATTGCAGGTATTTATTGCCATAGCTTCAATAAAAATGGTTTTTTGCTTGCTTTTTGCCTTTAAATATGGTTACATTTGCATAAAAAAGTCCCTTATTACAAATAAACTAAAACACGCTCATCATGAAAACCCGTATTTTTACAACCCTCATTCTCTTTTCTATTGCAGCTGCTTCCCTGCTTTTTCAGTCATGCGACAAAGCTACAGAACTGGCAAAGTTTAATGTTAAAATGACTTTGCCCAAAGTCTCTGTTCCAATAACCCAATTGGGTAAAAACGGCTTGACGGAACAGTATTATCAGTTTTCGCAATATGTAAATGTTGATAGTATCAAGGCCGCCCATGGTCTCACTTCACTTACCCTTGAAAACGGTCAGGTAACCGGCGCCCTGATTACAATAACAACTCCTGCAGGTGCCAATTTTGCCTTTTTAAACTCGGCAAGGCTTACTTTATTCACTTCAGCAGCCAATGAACTGCAGGTTGCCCATACCGGTGTTATCGATTCCACTGCCACTTCTGTACAGTTAATTCTTGATGTGGCTGACATTACACCGTTTCTTACCAGTCAGGTATTTAGCGGACGACTGTATTATGATGTGAACTATGCTGCAATGCCGGCACCCACGGTTTTACTTGGACTCGCAAACACGGTTCAGTTTACTGTTGCCCCGTTTTAATAAATTGAATGCACAACTAATTTTACCCGGAAAGCAATTTTCCGGGTTTTTTATTGTAAGTCAAATGATGTACTTTTACCGCCCGAAAAACAAAATTATATGATGCGAAAAATCAATCCTTTAGATACCGAAAGCTGGAAAAAGCTTCAACTGCACTTTGAAGCAATCGGCAATAAATCGCTCACACAGTTATTTGCTGAAGATCCAAACAGAGCTCAGGAATTTTCAATGAACTGGAATGAATTTTTCTTTGATTTTTCAAAAACACACATTAAACGCGAAACACTCAGATTGCTTATTGAACTGGCCCGTGAAAGCGGACTTGAACATGGAATACAACAGCAATTTGACGGAATAAAAATAAATGAAACCGAAAACCGGTCGGTACTTCACACTGCGCTTAGAAACAGAAGCGGAAAACCGGTTTATGCCGACGGTAAAGATGTGATGCCCGAAATAAATGAGGTGCTGGCACAAATCAGAGATTTTTCAGAAAAGGTCAGAAACGGCGCGTGGAAAGGGTTTTCGGGCAAAACAATCAAAAATTTGGTAAACATCGGCATCGGTGGCTCGGATCTGGGCCCTGTTATGGTTTGCAATGCATTAAAACATTATGCCGATCCTGCCCTTCGCGTGCATTTTGTTTCCAATGTTGACGGGACCCATATGGCAGAAACGTTGAAAGAGCTGCGGCCGGAAGAAACCATGTTTATGATCGTCAGCAAAACCTTCACCACGCAGGAAACCATGGCCAATGCGAATACTGCACGCGCATGGTTCCTCCAAAACGGAGGTGGCGAAAAAGACATTCCCCTGCATTTTGTGGCAGTATCCACCAACGAAAAAGAGGTGAAAAACTTCGGGATAGATACTGCAAATATGTTCAGATTCTGGGATTTTGTTGGTGGAAGGTTCTCTTTGTGGTCGGCGGTTGGATTGTCGATAGCCTGCTATGCCGGGTACAATCGTTTTGAAGAGATGCTGGAAGGTGCCTTTGCCATGGATGAGCATTTCCGTACTGCACCGTTTGACGAAAACCTGCCGGTAATTATGGCTATGACGGGAATATGGTATACCAATTTCTTTAATTGTTCCACAGAGGCCATTCTGCCTTATGATCAGTATCTCGACAGATTCCCGGCTTACCTGCAGCAGGCAGTGATGGAAAGCAACGGCAAATATGTGGACCGCAACGGAAAGAAAGTTCAGTATTTAACAAGCCCTGTGCTTTGGGGCGAACCAGGCACCAACGGTCAGCATTCATTTTACCAGCTCATACATCAGGGAACTCAGATGATTCCGTGTATTTTTCTTGCCGGAGCCAATCCGCTCAATCATGTTGGTGACCATCACAATCTGCTGATGTCAAACTTCTTTGCTCAGCCCGAGGCCCTCATGAACGGTAAGACCGAATCAGAAGTTCTTGCAGAATTTGCGCAAAAGGGGATTACCGGCGAAGAAGCCCAAAAACTCCTTCCATATAAAGTGTTTCAGGGAAACGTGCCTTCGGTAAGTATCCTCTACAACAGCGTGACACCCTTTAACCTGGGGGCGCTGATAGCGTTGTTTGAACACCGCATTTTTGTACAGGGTCATGTGTGGAATATTTTCAGCTATGACCAGTGGGGTGTGGAACTCGGCAAACAACTCGCCAGCCGTATATTACCTGAACTGGTTCATAACGAACCCGTTTCAGGGCACGATGCATCTACAAACCTTCTTATTAACAGGTTTAAAGAAATGCGTAAAAGCGGCCTCTGAAAACCTGCTTTTTCATAATTTTGCTGAAAATAAGTTCAATGTCGAAACAGGAAGAAGTTTACACAAAAAAGAGGCTGCGGTCTTCGTATATAACTACAGTGGTAAGTATGACGCTCGTGCTCTTCCTGCTGGGAATGCTCGGATTGGTGGTGTTGCATGCCCGCGTCTTGTCAAACCATGTAAAGGAAACGCTGGGATTTACGGTTTATATGCAAAAAAATGCACGGGAAGCCGAAATTCTTCAGTTACAGAAAAAGCTTGATACCCAACCGTATGTTAAAACTACACGGTTTATTTCAGAAGAAGAAGCCGCTGAAGCCCTGAAAAAAGAACTTGGTGAGGATTTTCTTGGCTTTCTGGGTTATAATCCGCTTTCATCTTCCATCGAAGTACATTTAAAAGCCGATTATACAAGCATCGATTCCATTCAAAAATATGAAAAAATCCTGCTGGCTGATCAGGACGTAAAAGAGGTTAGTTATCCCAAAAACCTCATCAGCGCCGTAAACCAGAATATCAATCGCATTAGTATTATTTTGTTGGGATTCAGTTTTTTGCTTTTGTTGATTTCAGTGGCACTGATCAGCAATACCATTCGATTGGCCGTGTATTCAAAAAGATTTATTATCAGAAGCATGATGCTTGTGGGTGCCACCCAGGCCTTTATCAGAAGACCCTTTCTGATTACCGGTATTTTTCAGGGAATCATCAGTGCAGTGCTGGCTATTTTGCTGCTGTATGGTTTGCTGTATTTTAGCTGGATTAACATTCCCGAACTTCAGGCATTCAGTAGCATATACCTGATTCTCGGCCTCTTTGGCATGGTTATTTTTCTTGGAATACTGATAGCCGGCGTTTCAAATTTTCTGGCTGTCAGAAAATATGTGAATACCAAAATAGATAATCTGTATCTTTGAACCCCGTTTACTCTGATTATATGATAAAGAAAGATTTGCAAAAAGAAACCAAAAAGGTTCAGCCTGTTGAACCAAAGCAACCCGAATTCCAAAAGAATGACTTTGCCTTTGAACGCCAGAATTACATTCTGCTGCTTGTTGGCATTGCTGTACTTGCATTGGGTTATATCCTGATGATTGGCGGAGGTTCAAAAGACCCCAATGTGTTCAGCACCGAAATTTTTAGTTTTACACGATTAACACTGGCACCCATCCTCATCATTGGCGGTTTCGTGATCGAAATATTTGCCATCATGTGGAAACCCAAAGAAAAAGAGGGTAAATAAGCCTGAAATAATTACGAATGACCTGGTTACAAGCATTTATTATTGCTGTGGTGGAAGGTATTACCGAATTCCTTCCGATTAGTTCCACAGGCCACATGATTATTACCCAATCTGTACTGGGTATGACGCCTGACGATTTTTCCAAAGCCTTCACCATCAACATACAGTTTGGTGCCATTTTATCGGTAGTGGTATTGTACTGGAAACGGTTTTTTGAACCTTTCAGGGCAAAAGGCGCAAACGGAACCCTTCTCGCACGCTTAACCCTGGGGTTTGATTTTTACCTGAAACTGTTTGTAGCATTTATCCCTGCTGCAGTGCTTGGCTTCCTGCTCAGTGATTATATTGATGAAATGCTCGAAAGCGTTACGGTAGTTGCCGTTACATTGCTTCTGGGCGGCGTGGTGCTGTTGTTTGTCGACAAATGGTTCAACAAACCCGCCGAAAGCCAGGAAATAGCTTACCCCACGGCATTTAAAATAGGTTTATTTCAGTGTATCAGCATGATTCCGGGCGTATCCCGCTCTGCCGCTACCATCATCGGGGGAATGACCCAAAAGCTAAACCGGAAGACCGCTGCCGAGTTTTCTTTTTTTCTGGCTGTACCCACCATGTTTGCAGCTTCGGCCTACAAACTGCTCGAAAACTATAAGTCAATCACTACGGATACTTTGCCGGTTTTGCTGTTTGGCAATCTCATTGCTTTTATTGTTGCCATGCTGGCCATTAAAGGGTTCATCAGTTTCCTTACAAAATATGGCTTCAGGGCTTTCGGATGGTACCGTATTGTTGTAGGATTGGTCATCCTGGGTCTGATGGCATTGAACATTCCGCTGAACGTTGCCTGATGGGAGTTGATTATGCCGCAGGTACCGTACTGCTTTTCGACAAGCCCCTTGGCTGGACGTCCTTCGATCTGGTGAACAGCATACGTCATTCCCTTAAAAATTATACCGGCATTAAAAAGCTGAAGGTGGGCCATGCCGGAACCCTTGACCCGCTTGCGAGCGG
>CAZKCK010000126.1:9736-12083 GCA_964550695.1 uncultured Bacteroidales bacterium
GAATATGCCCGCGAAAACCTTGAAGTTGAGATAAAAAGCAAGGAAGTAAACATCAGCCTGTTCGAACTCACCCGCATTGCCTTACCGGAAGTGGATTTTAAGGTGGTTTGCAGCAAGGGAACCTACATCAGGGCGCTTGCCCGTGATTTTGGCCTGGCGCTTGGCAGCGGGGCCTATATGAGCGCCCTGCGCCGTACGCGCATCGGGGAGTTTAAAGTTGAAGATGCGCAGGATGTAAATGTTTTTAAGCAGGAAATTAAAAAGTGCAAATTTATTGAAAAGCAAGTAGTTGTTTAGGAATGAACTCAGACTACCAATTTGAAAAGCTCGATTTTGCCGGCATGAAGACCCTTGTTCAATGGGCTGAAGCTGAAGGTTGGAATCCCGGCCTGCACGATGCCAGTCTGTTTTGGGCTACCGATCCGGATGGGTTTTACGGGTATTACCACCACAACAAGCTAATTGCAGGCGGTTCCATCGTTTCGTATGGCGGGCAGTTTGGTTTTATGGGCTTTTTTATCGTGAAAGCTGAATACCGCGGCTCCGGAATAGGCCGGAAACTCTGGATTCAGCGGCGTGATGCTCTGTTGGGCCGCTTAAATTCAGGCGCAGCTATTGGCATGGATGGAGTGTTGGCCATGCAGTCGTTTTATAGCAAGGGTGGGTTTGAAATTGCATTCAGAGATGAGCGCTATGTCAGAACCGGCCGCGTTTTTCAGATAAATCCCCATATTTCATCCATTACGTGTGCTGATTATGATTCAGTATTGGCCTACGACCGGCAGTGCTTTGGATTTGGAAGACCTCAATTTCTCATACCCTGGATTACGCAGCCACAGGTTAAAACGTTTAAGTATACAGCAGATGGCATCCTCATGGGTTTTGCAGTTGTTCGGAAAGCCATTAATGGCCACAAGGTTGGCCCCCTGTTTGCTGATAATGCCCTGATAGCTGAGGAATTATACAAAGCCTGCCTGAACTCTGTGGCAGATGAGCAATTGTTTATAGATATTCCTGTAGTGAATGCTGCTGCAGGCGATCTTGTAAAAAAATATAAGGCCACCTATGTGTTTGAATGTGCCCGTATGTATTACGGCAAGGCACCAGCAATACCTATTGGTCAGGTATTTGGCCTGACGACCTTTGAACTCGGCTGATAAGAAATTATTATTTGTGAATTTGTAATGAATCAATTGCCTGTTCGCATTCTAACAGCATCCTCCAAACCCCGGTCAGCCAGCATTGAAATAGTTTTCAATCCATTAAGCCTTTCAACCAGCGCTGAAACCATGTTTTAAAATCAAATTGACCTTTCAGCATCGCTGAAACCATACTTTGAATCTGAAAAACCCTTTCACCCACCGCTGAAACCTTGTTTTAAAATCGATTTGCCCTTTCAGCGCTTGCTGAAACCTTGTTTTAGAAACGAATTGCCCTTTCAACTACTGCTGAAACCATGTTTTATAATCGAATTGCCCTTTCAGCAACTGCTGAAACCTTCCCCCGAAAACAAAAGCCCTTTTCAGCCAATCTGGAAGATGCTACGGAATAAAATAATCACATCCCTGCCAGAATTCCTGACGGGAATTGCCATTCGTAAATGCTTTGTAATTTTTCCCATCTGTCGTCCCTAACGGGACTTGCAATTCGGAAATGTTTTATAATTCTACCCATCTGCCGTCCCTGACGGGACTGGATTGATGGTCTGAATTACAATGAAATACCTTTTCGTCCCAAGTCCGCAAAACAATGAAATACTCAATCGTCCCTTGTCCCGTCAGGGACATTATGTGGGTAGAAAAACAAGAAGGATTAATTACAACGTGCCGTCAGGTATGTGACATTTTATTTTGATCACGCAAAATATTTCGTCATTCATGGGTGCGGTTACGAAAATCAGAATCCTTTACAGGTTTATTTGGGCTCCAAAACAGCCCCGAAGGGATTGAATTTCAATATCCGGATGTGGAACCCGCGGTAAACAACTTCCGTACGCTCCCAAATTATTTACAGGAGACTGTCCCGCACCCGCGACGCCTTGTCAAAACTTTTTTCTTACCATCGATTCGGCCCGGATTTGAAGAGAAATCACTTGCAATTTGTTTCCTTACAGTATTAAGGATCATCAGCCATTACAACGTCGTCAGAAAGTTCATGATGTTCTGTTCAACCCTTTTAAGAACAGCTGTTACATCGGCCTTCACAAATTTTTCGCCCGTAATGCCTTCAAAGAGTTCAATGTAACGATCTGATACGCTTTTCACAAATTCGTCGGTCATCACCGGAACCTGTTGCCCCGTATGCCCCTGAAAACCGTTTTCCATCAGCCATTCGCGTACAAACTCCT
>CAZKCK010000127.1:0-12072 GCA_964550695.1 uncultured Bacteroidales bacterium
ATGAAACTCGCCATCCTTGGTTCACGCGGTATCCCCAACCACTATGGTGGTTTTGAGCAGTTTGCCGGATATTTGTCTGCAGGACTTGTTGCCAATGGTGCAGAAGTATGGGTTTATTGTTCACATAACCATCCGTTTAAAGGCAATTCACTGAATGGTGTAAACCTGATACATTGCTATGATCCGGAATACCTGATCGGACAAGCCGGGCAGTATATTTACGATTTAAATTGTATTCTCGACAGCCGTAAACGGGATTTTGATATTATCCTGCAATTGGGTTATACAAGCAACAGTGTATGGTATAGCTTATTACCATCAAAATCTGTCATAATTACGAACATGGACGGACTTGAATGGGCCAGAAGCAAATACAATTTTCTGACCCGCCGGCTACTGAAATATGCTGAAAAACTGGCTGTTAACAGCAGTCATTGCCTTGTTGCTGATTCGGTAGTTATACAGAAATATATCAGGGATACCTACAATAAGCCCTCATTTTTTATTCCTTATGGGGCCGAAACTTTCGAAACTCCTGATGAAGCTGTGATTCAAAAAACAGGACTGGTTTCCGGTAGTTATTATCTTGTTATTGCGCGCCTGCAACCCGACAACCATATCGAAGAAATCATTCAGGGTGTACTTGCCTCCGGAACAACAATGCCGTTAATAATTATTGGTAACACCGGCCATAAGTACGGCCGGTACCTGATGAAGAAATATCCCGACCCGCTTATCCGGTTTTATGGCCCTGAGTTTGACAGGACAGTACTCGACAACCTGCGTTATTTTACAGCCATGTATTTCCATGGTCATTCAGCCGGGGGAACAAACCCTTCATTGTTGGAAGCCATGGCAGCCTCAGCACGGATTTGTGCTCACGATAATCCGTTTAACCGGTCGGTTCTGGCCGACAATGCCTGCTATTTTATGGATGGAGAATCTCTTGCACACATACTCAGGGTTGAAGCCAGAAACATCGTATGGCCCTTATTAATTAATAACAATCAAAGTACAATTCGTTCAAATTACCGTTGGGAGGATGTTATCTCTGCATATAATCATGTATTTGAAACAGAAAATTTAAGATAGTACGCATTTGTTGTCTGATTGGTATTTTTTGTAATTTTATGGCAATCAACCAAATTAATCTCCTGAAATTGCATAAAGGTTACGCAAGATTTATTCCAGTCATCTCATTGTCAGGCGAATTCCTGATACTAAACCTGCTTTTTGTGGCAGGTTTTTGTATTTATATGCCTTCAGTAGATTGGGAGGATTTAAAGCACCTTGGCTTTTTTCTCTATTTGAATGTTTGTTGGTTTTTTTTATCGTATAGTTCTGATATTCATCGTGTAGAGAGGAATGCAGGCAAGATTGCCATTCTGTTGTCTTATACCAGAATCGTTATTTTCTTTACTTTTTTCATCCTTTTGTACGTTCAGATAACACGATTGCAATATTATCCATACAGTTATACAACACTGTTGTTTCCTCTTTTTTTTGGCATATTACTCTTGTGGAGATTTGTCATGTATTATGCGATCGTTTTATATCGAAAGATGGGTTTTAATTACCGGACTGTTGTTATCATCGGGTTAAATGGCCGCTCAAAAGAACTTGCTGGATTTTTTGAAAACAATAAATGGTTGGGTTATAAGTTTTTAGGTTTTTTTGATGAGGTGAAAATAGACTCCCGGGTTCTGGGAAGGTTTCAGGACTTATCTGAATATTTTGGAAAAAATCAGGTAGATGAGGTGTATATCAGCCTTGACAACGAGTACCGCAACCGCATGCCTGAAGTATCCGCCATTGTGACTGAATTCCCGGTACGTATAAGGATTGTTCCGGAACTGGGAAGTTTTTCTTATAAAATTGCCGAATTGGTTGATTACGGACACTTGCCTGTCATTCAAATTCATCAGGGACCACTCGAATTTTGGTACAATAAATTGATGAAACGCCTTATAGATATCGGAATCTCTCTGGTAATGATTGTAAGTGTTTTGTCATGGCTTACTGTATTATTGTATTTCATTTCACTGCTTACTGAACGCAGGGGGATTTTTTTCAGGCAAAAACGAACCCGTATCGACGGTAAGATTTTTTGGTGCCTGAAATACAGGAGTATGCGAAAAAATCCTTTCGCCGATCAGCAACAGGCCGTTTTTGATGATGACCGCATTACACCCGCTGGTAAAATTCTCCGTAAATTCAGTCTTGATGAATTGCCACAGTTTATCAATGTCCTGATGGGTGATATGTCAGTCGTGGGACCACGCCCGCATATGGTCAGGCATACAGAAGACTACCGCCAACTGATCAGAAGCTTTATGCTCAGGCATACAGTGAAACCCGGAATTACCGGTCTGGCGCAGATCAATGGTTTCAGGGGCGAAATCAGGATGATTGAAGATTTGAAAAAAAGAGTGGAATTTGATGTAAATTATATTGAGAACTGGTCGCTGAACCTCGATATAAAAATTATGCTGCTGACTGTCTGGGTAATTATCAGAGGTCAGAAACAGGCCTACTAATCATTGAACAAACCTCAAAACCTTTTTTTATGGTAATCAAATATCTGATTTTCACGATAAAAATTAATTTTTTGGGCCAGATTTATAAACAATTGCAAATCCTTTTGATTCAGCCAGTCAATCGCCTGTGGTTTAGCCCTGCATGCATCAGCAAAAATCATATTGAACTCTAATTTGTGTTTTTTCAGCCAAATATATGCTCTCGCCTGATTATCAATGGCCGCATCAAGCGCTGCGAGCCGTGGGTATTTTCTAAACAAAAAATCAAAAGCCTCCTCTGAACCCCTGATTGATTTTGACAGTGCGGATAATTCAGGATAGCCATTTCTGAACAACCACATCAGGATTTCATCGTTTCCGTTTATTGTTTCACCAAATGCAATCAATATTTTAGCTTCGTAGTTCAGCATTTTAAAAAACTTCGGTTTTAATCCCCAATCCTTCAGTTTGATATGCAATCTTCTGAAGGATTTTTTTTTCTATTTTTTCTAGTCCGGATGCCGGTGTAGCCCTGGCTATAGGATAAATCATCAGCAGTTCAGGTTTGATTCGCTGTAAATGACCAAGCCACGCATGTACTTCAGATTCAGTTGTATTGTTAATCAACATGCCGTCAACAGTGCCTTTCAGAAACAGCGTCTGAACGGTAAGTTTTCCGGCGAATTTCATGAGGTTTTCAACAATCTGCTCAAGTTGTAATTTTTGCGGGCCACGGTTTATCAACCTGTACATTTCTTCGGTGCCGGCATCAAGTTTCAGCACATTGTTGTCGGCAAGTTTCAGCGCATCAAACACATCATTCAGGTGAACCATTGTTGCGTTAGAAAGTACGGTTACTTTGGCCCCGGGGGCTAATTGGTTACGTAAGGCAACTGTATCTTCAATAATTCCTTTAAATTGAGGATGTAACGTAGGTTCGCCATTACCGGCAAATGTAATGGTATCTGGCAAATTACCTGCTGATTTCATTTCAGAGAGTTTTAAACCGAGCAGATTCTTAACCTGTTGTCTGTCAGGAAGCCCAATGATTTCATCTGTGGAGGTTTTGGTCCAGCCACACTCACAGTAAATACAATTAAAGGAGCATATCTTGCGTTTACACGGTAAAAGGTTTATTCCGAGCGATATTCCAAACCTGCGGCTGGAAACCGGGCCAAAAATAATTTCATCAAACAAAAATGTTGACATGCATGCTGATTTGTTGCAAAATTAGAACATTTAAGAGGATTGACCGTTGATTGAATTTATATGTTGCAGTGTGTGGAATATGAAGAAAGATTCATTCCATGACACTTTTATCTCTAATCATCATTTAATCATGCCATTAAAGAAATTTTGGAGACTTTCTTCAGGAATGAATTTTGTAAATTCAACAAATTTTTCAATTAGAAGCATACAGATTTATAACTTTGACGTTTATTGGAGGTCATAATGAATTATTCGCTGAAAGAAATAAAGGCTCCTGTTGAGCAACATATTGAAGAGTTTGAAAAGACTTTTCGCAATGCTGTGAAGAGCCGTGTGGCGTTACTTGACATCATCATGCGGTATATAATTAAACGCAAAGGAAAGCAAATCAGGCCCTTACTTGTGTTTCTTTCTGCGGAAACCTGTGGCGGCATTCAGGATACCTCCTACAGGGCTGCTTCACTTATTGAATTACTGCATACAGCCACCCTGGTTCATGATGATGTGGTTGATGACTCAAACGAACGTCGTGGATTCTTTTCTATCAATGCTTTGTGGAAAAACAAGGTTGCGGTGCTGGTTGGCGATTATTTGCTTTCGAAAGGCTTATTGCTTTCACTTGAACACAATGATTATGATTTACTAAGGATTGTATCTGAAGCTACGCGCGAAATGAGTGAGGGAGAGCTCCTTCAGATTGAAAAAGCCAGACGCCTTGATATCAAAGAAGAAATCTATTTCGAGATTATCCGCAAAAAAACTGCTTCCCTGATTGCTTCCTGCTGTGCGGCTGGTGCTGCATCATCAGGTGCTGACAAAAAAACGGTGGATCACATGAAGCTTTTTGGTGAAAAAGTGGGAATTGCTTTTCAAATAAAAGACGATCTGTTTGATTACCAAAAAACTACAATTACCGGTAAACCCTCAGGTATTGACATCAAAGAACAGAAGATGACGTTGCCTTTAATTTACCTGTTAAATAATAGTACTTCATCTGAAAAACAAAAGATTATTAATACCGTGAAGCGCTATCACAATGACCCAAAACGTGTAAATGAGCTGATTAAGCGTGTAAATGAAAGCGGTGGAATTGAATATGCCAGAAACAAAATGCTCGCTTACAGACAGGAAGCCATCGAAATGCTCGGGGTATTTCCTGAAAGTGCAGCCAGGTCTGCGCTTGGTAAGCTCGTGATTTACACAACTGAACGTGACAAATAAACCTGTCACGTCCTTCACTTTTTGATTTGCCGGTTTTACACTCTGATTGATCCTAAAATTACTTTTATATGATATTTCGCTCGTTGCTTGTCATTATTATCGTCTTCCGGATTACCGCAGGCTTTTCGCAAACCACTGCTGATACAGCCTGGTGGAACAAAACCAAAGGCATCATAAAATATGCCGGTCCTCTTACTGATACAGTTCGTACCGGTCATTGGAAAACCTGGTTCAGAGACGGGATGGCAGAATCAGAAGGAGATTACAATAACGGACAGAAATCTGGATTGTGGAAATATTGGTATTCAGATGGAACGCTGATGCTTGAAACCAATCCTGATAACGGCCCATCAACGCTTTACAACGAGGCCGGCACAAAAAAAACCACATGGAATGTTCAGAATGGCCGGCGCGAAGGCCTCCTTACGGAGTTTTATCCTGACGGAACAAAAAAACAGGAAATTCCCTTTAAATCCGGATTAAAACAGGGACCCACAAAATCGTGGCATTCTGACGGAAGTCTCTCTTTTGACGGAACATATGTTAACGACAGCCTGAATGGACCCGGAGTCTGGTTCAGACCCGATGGTAAAAAAGAAATGGAGGGCTGGCTGAAAAACGATTTTCAGAGCGGGCACTGGAAATTTTATAATGTGAACGGGAATCTGGGAAGTGAAGGGAATTTTATTTCAGGTAAACAGGATAGCTTATGGGTTTACTATTATGAAACCGGTGAAAAATGGAAAGAAGGCTTTTATCTGAATGGCCTCCGTTCAGGAAACTGGACGGTGTATTTTGAATCAGGAACAATGCATCATGAGGGCCCTTTTTTAAATGATCTTGAGCATGGATTTTGGGTAAACTATTTTGAAGATGGCCAGATAAATTATCAGGGAAGTTTTGTTGATGGGAAAATGGATGGCTTATGGGAGGGGTGGTATGAAAACCGACAAAAAAAGTATGAACACACCTACAAGGCTGGCATTGAGCATGGTTTGTGGGTTTATTGGCATGAAAACGGGCGCAAAAATT
This sequence comes from uncultured Bacteroidales bacterium, assembly GCA_964550695.1. Taxonomy (GTDB): domain Bacteria; phylum Bacteroidota; class Bacteroidia; order Bacteroidales; family TTA-H9; genus CAZKCK01. Next base: position 5,979 of record CAZKCK010000127.1, read on the forward strand.
ATGAGGGCTATTACAACAACGGTCAGAAACAGGGCTTATGGTCAGAGTATTACAAATCGGGGCAGCTCATGACAAAAGGTGGTTATACTGCCAATAAAAAGAACGGCAATTGGATGTTTTATGAACCTACGGGCGTAATATCACGTGAACAAAATTTTAAAGACGACCAACCTGAGGGAAGGTTTATATCCTATCACCCGAACAACCTTAAAGCCAGCGAAGGCAGCTATCTGAACAACCGGCAGGAAGGCATCTGGACTTATTATGATCAAAAAGGTAAAGTGCTCTACTCAATTGTATATAAGAATGGCAGTAAAATTAAGACACTCAGGGATGATCGTAAAAAACAGGGCAGATAATATACTGAATCATTTGCTGTATCTTTGGTAAAATCGGGTGCTTAACCTTCGTATTTGTAGCCCACCCCTTTGATGGTTGTAATTTCAATATCTCCCAGCCTTTCACGTATTTTCCGGATATGAACGTCAATGGTTCGGGCCCCGACGATAACTTCGTTGCCCCAAACTGCTTTAAATATATCGGAGCGTGTAAAGACCTTGCCCGGCTTGGAAAACAGCAGACTTAAAAGCTCAAATTCCTTTCGGGGCAAAATGATGTCAACCCCCTCTTTAACTACAACATATCGGGGTTTATCAATAATAAACCTTTTGATTTTTCCGGCATCAACCTGCTCTTTTTCAGGTTGTCTTTTAAGCAGTGCTTTTATTCGGTGAACCAATACAGCAGGCTTTACGGGTTTTGAAATATAATCATCGGCACCCGCATTAAAACCGGCAATTTCGCTAATATCAGCATTGCATGAAGCAAGAAAAACTATAATGGAATCATCAAGTTTCTGATGTTTTCTGATTTCAGCACACACCTGTAGCCCGTCCATCTTTGGCATATTCATATCCAGCAATATCAAATGCGGAGTACTTTTTAAAGCAGCGGCCAGCGCCTCACTTCCATCGGCACATGCCTCAAGGTGATACCCTTCAGATTTTAAACTTAACAGTAATATTTCCCGAACATCGGGATCATCATCAGCAATAAGTATGTTTATCTGATCGTTTTGCATGTTAATTAGCCTGAAACAGTATAACAAAGATAAACAGATTTAAAAATAATACAAATTTTATGATGTCTTTTTGATTTATCGTAGTTTTGCTGTAAGTTTGAAGCATGGCAAATTTAAGGTCTTCAATAATCTGAAAACTTTATGTATAGCATTTAAAATGTTCATATTAAATTTGTTAAATAATTAATAAATCATCAAATAAAGATTTTTTATGTCTGACTGGCTTGATGAAGCTGAAAGAAAAGCAAAACGGGAAGGGTTTTCGCAGGGACAAACCGAGAGAATTCGTGTTAAAATGGACCGGATTAAGGAAAACTATGAAAAAAACAAACAGGCTTACAAAGGTTTTGTAAACAACCTTGTGAATCTTGTTTCGCGGGCCAATAACCTGCCCCCCGAATTACGCCCGACTTTTGGCAAAATTGAAGCCAATCCCAAGCCCTCAAAGCTAAATAACGAACTGTACATTTTTTCCAGCAGCCGCAGGCTTAAACAACGCAGGACCGGTGGCTTTCTCTCCTTTCTGAATCCGGTACACCTTAAAAATGTCAGGGTGCTTTATGTTAGCGTTTCAAAACACATGGATAAGGTAGATCTGGAGTTGAAAGAATCAAATCTTGAAAGGAAACGGAAACGGCTGGATTCAAAAAATAGTTTGCCACACGATGATAAAGACCGTGTGGATGTGGTTTTTCATTTGCCTTTTGAAAAACTGAACGACGAATTTGCACGCATTGCGCTGGATTGGCTCGCGTTTAAAGCTGATCTTGAAGAATTACCTCTTGACTTTGAATCTGCTCAGGTATTTTAATAAACACTCCGGGGTTACCAGAACAAGGTAGTTGGCGTGGTCTGGCAAATCATTGAACAGCTCTGTTTTTTTAAAACAATATCACATTACCGGACAAATCGGCAAATTTTCGATTGGTTTTATAATGCCGGTTTCATTACATTCAGGTGATTTCTAAGAGGTTGATTGGAAAGTTCTTCGGTGAAATCCATCAGTTTTATGTAGCAACTCAGAAGTTCAAAGTAATTCTTCCACTGGTTAAGTTTATTTTCAATCTCGCTTTTATCCATTTCTTCAATTTCAATCACAGAAATTCGCCCTGAGTTTCGCAAGGTCTCTTTTAATCTTTTGTATTCATCTGAGTTGTAAAGCGTTTCGGAAATTTGATAACTGGAATAAATCAAATTAAATTCCTGTTTTAATTTTTCAAATTCCTCTTTCAAATTTAGATTGCTTACAGTTTTTTCATTAAGCATCTCACTCTTAAGAATATGTAATTCTTTAAGTGCAATGTTTGTTGAGCCCTTGTACGGCACTGTCAGGCCGAGTGATACAGAGAATTTGTTTTTGGAAAACAGGTCTTCGCGCACGGTATATCCAACCTGAACAAAATCAAGTATTTTGCTTCTTTCCGCTCTCCGGATGTTAATTTTTGTATCGAGGTATGCAAGTTCGGCGTTCATTTCCCTGCTTTCCTGATTTTGCTCTGGTTTAAAAACCAATAAAACCACCTGTGAATTCATTTGTTGGGGACCGATAAGGTCAGAATAGTTAATGACAGCCGTAGTATCCAAATTTAACCTTGAATAAGTCAGGATGCGCTTTTGCTCATTTACCAGTTTTTTGTTATGGATATCAAGGATTTCCTCCTTGTTTTTCATATAATTGGACAAGTTTACAGAAACTCCGGATGTTAATTCCAGCCGGTAGATTTCATCAAGTTTTAAATAGTGTTTCAACAACTCATCATAAATAGTCTTACGGTAATCGGCATCAATTGCATCAAGAACCTGCTGGTATTTCGCCGAAATAAACTGTTTCTGCATTCGGTCAAATTTAATGCCTTTGAGGTTAATCATGGCTTTATATCGCTTATTCTCAGCAAAGTTTTGCCATACACTATTAAAATTCGCCCGCATTCTGAAATTTTGCCTTGTCGGCATCATCCGGTCCAGTTCCGTCCTTAAATCAACACTTTCAAGCAATGGTAAATTGAATTCCAATGACGCGGTCTCGTTAAGAAAAGCTGATGAAATACCAGTTCTTTCATCCTTATTTACTTCTGATTGCAGAATTGTATGAATAGTTGGCTGCGCCACCGCTGACACTATCATTAAAACAATGCATAAAAAAAGAAAATACTGTTTCATTAATCTTGGATCGGACTGATTTTTAAAATCTCATTCTGCAAAAACGAATTGGTGTGTGGAATTGTTATAAAAACCTCTACTCCATATAGTTTCACATCCGGAATTTTTCTGAATTTTTCAGGAATTTCTATTATACGATAACCCTTGGCTGATATTATACCTTTGACCGTATTGACCGGGCGATACAATGACTGTATAAATACAGAATCGCCGCTAACGATGTTTATATCATACTTTTCCTGAATATATCCGGTAACGTAGGGCGGTGTGGATTCATAAAAACTCATCATGCTTGTAAAAGACTTTACAAATTCATCCTGCCTTACATTGATATTACCTATAACACCATCATAAGGTGCCACTACATCAAACATCGTTAACTGTTGATTTAAGCTGTTGATTTTTTCCTGCATCATGCTGCGCTGGGTCATTGTTTCCTTTGGTTGAACTAACGTTTTTTGATAATGCTCTATCATCTGATCATACTGACCGTTAATTCTTTCCGCTTCATTTTTCAGTTGCGATATATAGTCTTCGGATGGGTGATTTTGCAAATTTACTTTTTCGTTGGTAGCGCTTAAGAGCTCTTTATAAAACTTCATTTCAGATTCAGAAGCGTTAATTTTTGTATTGATTTCTGAGAGTTTTAATTCTTTCTGACGTATCAGATCAAGAATCTCACCCTGAATTTCAGTGGCTGTCAGGTCATTTTTGATTTTAATTCCCGCTATTGAAAGATTTAACTGTGTGATCTCCTGAACAATATCAATGTTGGAAACCTGCATGAGAAGCTGACCCTTTTTAACTTTTTCTCCTTTTTTTACAGCAATTTTTTTAACAATTACGTCTTTATCCAGATTGATTTCTGTTTGCTTATTCTCGGCAAATCCAAAAAATTCGTTGTGGTTAATGCTGAGTTTATTCATAAGTATTAAAAGCAAACTTATGAGAATGAATGCCATCAGTACGTAAAAAGCTATATTTTTTTTCATGATAACCTGTATAACGATTAATTGTTTGCTGTATAGCTATAATCAGCAATTACAAGTCGTGTAATGGCTAAATAATCAATTTTCTTCAATTCCTCATTTAACAAGACTCCCTTTTCAAAATTATCAATAATAAAGTTGTATTCATACTCATGCAAAAGGCCGTTAGGGTTTTCTGACAATAACCTGTATCTGGATATGGTGATATGATGCCCGAATTCCTTTAAGATAGTTTCAAATTTCATAATCAATCTGTTATCTCCGGTTGATTCAATCCTGATATTTGCTTTAATATTGTTTTTTGGCGAAAACTGGCTATACTTAAGCCCGAATGCCATCAAACAAAAAATAATTGTACCAATTGCGCCATTCAAATATGCCTGCACCCCGCAGGCAATACCAACCGCCATGGCAGCAAAAATAAATGCAACATCGCGCATATCAGAAAAGATTGTACGGAAACGAATGATGGCCAATGCACCAAAAACCCCGAAACTCAGGGCCAGGCTATCACCAATTGACTGCATAATGGTTGATGTAACCAACGCCATCAGGATTAATGACTGAATAAAGCTAAAGGAACGTGCTACAGGTGAGGTTGTTTTATCATAGGTAAATACCAGTAAAAGCGAAAGCAGAATGGTAATCACCCCGGTAATGAGTAACATATACAAGGTGCTTTCAAAATTGAATCCGGTTATTAAACTCCAATCAATCATGTTCAACTTTATTAGTGTAATACAATCTTTTTAACTGTAAATTAATGGTGATTTATAGAATCTGGGTTCATTTCAAACAGTTAAATATAGTAATCACCCGAAAGGCTTAAGTTGTCAGTCACTTACAGGCAATCTACAAAAATACATAATTATTACATCCATCTTTTTCGTTTAAAATACCCCAGCATAAACAATGCAATTGAAGCCATGAAAGCAACGACAATCCAAAAAGCATGAATGTTGTTCTGCATCGGGAGCAGGATATTCATGCCATACATACCCGTGATAAAGGTAAGTGGAAGAATGATGGATGAAATAAGTGTAAGGGTTTTAATAATTTCATTGGTTTTATTGGCCTGCAATGAATCAAAGGTTTTTGAATACCCTTCGATTAATTCAGAATAATCTTCAATAAGGTCCCACATCTTCTGATAGTAGTCGAGGATGTTGCCCCAGTATTCTTCCATGCTCTCGGCAAAGCCCTCAATTGTCCCTGATTCAAATTTATTAAAAACAGGCAACTGTGGTTTAAAAATAGTGTTAAGGATGATGATATTGCGTCGTGTAAACGAAATCCGTTCAATCGTCCTGACCGCTTTTTTATCAAACAGGTCGCGCCCGGCAGCATCCACATGGTCACCAATTTTGCGGATCAGGATATTGCTCTCTTTCATAAGATACTCAAGGATGTGGTATAGCAGAGAGTCGCTGGTTCCTACTCCGATTTCCTCCTTACGCTCAACCCTGGCTCTGATGTTCCGGAAATACTCTGTTACAACCCATTGGGTTTTCCCAAGCGTTATTATATAATCCTTGCCCCAGAAAATTTTTTCTTCACGGGTACGCAGAAAAGTATTTGTTTTATCGAAGTACGGGAAATGGAGGATGAGAAAATAATAGTCGTCGTAAACGTCAATCTTGGGTCGTTGGTTTATGATACTACGGCAGTCTTCGATGTCGAGGGGGTGAAAATGAAAGTTAACTTTCAGATACTCAAGATCCTCTTCAGTCGGGTTGAGAACATGGTGCCATTTTAGTGTTCCCAGTTTAATCGTTTCAATCATACTGACCCAGGGTTTACGGGGGTTATTGACTATGGTTTACATTCCGGTAAAGTTTTTTACGTACTGCAAAGGTAATATAAA
>CAZKCK010000128.1:0-260 GCA_964550695.1 uncultured Bacteroidales bacterium
ACTTGCATTTCAGATCTGAGCCGAAAAGAGGTAGAAGGGTAAAAGGTAAAGGGTAAAAGGTGAAGGGTGAAGGGTGAGTTGTGAGTAGGAAGTAAGCAGTAAGTAGTTCCTCGCGTATCGCATTGAATCCTTGAATTTTTAATTCTTTAACATTCAAATCCTCTACATATCTGCACATCTTCAAATCTGCACATTGTTTGGGTTTTCCTGATGAGCACATGAGCACATAAGCACATTAACTCATGAGCTAGTGTGAAAAT
>CAZKCK010000128.1:270-11989 GCA_964550695.1 uncultured Bacteroidales bacterium
AGCTTCGGTTATATTTGGTTCATACAAATGTATAAAATATTTATCTCCAACAATGCTGCATCAAAAAATTAAATCTTTGGTTAGGTCGGCTGCAATAAAACTCCCGGCCGGCAGGCCTGAGTTTTCAGGCAGCATATTAGTCTGGAGTTGGCACTACGTGTCCAGTCGTGTAAATGTGGAGCGTAGCAATTGCTTTGGGAGCGTATTTAATCGATATTATTTTACAATAAAACTTAACGTTGAGGGTAATGCTGAATCTCATTAAAAGTTCAAAAATAACAGCTTCAAGAAGGATGAATAATCATGGAGGGTTAATTAAAAATTAGAAATTTTATCGAGAGTATAAATTACTTTGTGTAAACACTCAATCGACCTATCTATTTAATTTACATCTGTCGTCAAAAATAATTAAAAATTGGTTAAGTATTAGCCCCCAATTAGAGATTGGCCTGGACCATTTTCGTTCTATATTCATAATAGCCATATAAACAGCTTTTTGTGCCGAGTTATCATCAATAAATTGCACCTTGGTTTTAGTATATTTTCTTATGCTCCTGTTTAAATTTTCAATGGTATTGGTTGTATAAATCATTTTCCTGATTTCTAAGGGGTAATCAAAAAATGTGGTTAAGTTTTCCCAGTTATTTTGCCATGATCGGATTGCATATTTATACTTCATTCCCCAAGCTAAATCCATTGCAGCTAAAGCCTTTTCAGCCATTTCCAGATTTACGGCATTGTAAATGTTCTTGAGATCAGCACAGAACTCCTTTTTATCTTTCCACACTACAAATTTGCAGCTATTTCTGATTTGGTGGACGATACAAAGCTGGGTTGCTGCGTTGGGGAAGACTCCTTTAATCGCATCAGTAAAACCTGTTAGGTTATCTGTACAAGCTATAAGGATGTCTTCTACGCCACGACCTTTTAGATCAGTGAGCACCGTTAGCCAGAAAGATGAAGATTCATTTTCAGCTAACCACATGCCTAAAACTTCTTTAAAACCGTCATTTTTAAGTCCAATGATAAGGAATACGCATTTGTTTAGATACTTTCCGTTTTGTTTTATTTTAATCATTATGCCATCCATCCAAACAGTGAAGTACACGGGCTCCAAAGGCCTGTTTTGCCACTCTTTGATGTGTTCAAGCATGTGGTTGGTAATGTTGGAGATAGTTCCTTCACTGATACTAACACCATAAATATCTTTAACCTGCTGGCTAATATCGGAAGTTGTCATCCCCCTGCTATACATGCCCGTAATTGCCTCACCCAGTTTATCGCTCATGCGTTGACCTTTTGGTATAAGCTGTGGTTCAAAGTCGCCATTGCGGTCACGAGGAATGTTTAAGACAACATCTCCCAGAGTGTCGGTTTTAAGGGTCTTGCTATAAGATCCGTTTCGGCTATTACCAGAACCATAGCCACTTTTGCTGTATTTCTCATAACCAAGGTGGGCATCGAGTTCAGCTTTTAGCATCTCTTCCACTCCTTCCTTAAAAAGGTTATCAAAGAATGAATGAAACTCTTCTTTGCTTTTGAATTGCTTTAAGAAATCTTTGGGCATTGTGTTTGATACGCTCATAAAATTTTTATTAAAGGTTACAAATATAATCTCTCTCTGCTGAGTTCCGCTCCGGCTACGCCTCCGCTTCACTCAGCAGAGAGAGATTATCCCGGTTTTAAAAGTGTTTACACAATGTATTTTATACTACCCTTCCGAATGGATTACCATATTGTTTGGTTCTCCACATTAGCACATGAGCACATTATCTCATATCTTCACATCATTTCACGAGTATTTTCCCGGCACCGTTGTATGACCTGATCTGCCCGTCATACATGGCATCGGCACTTACCGGACCCTGACGGAATTCACCACGGGCAGTTACGCGGACCTGATAATAGAATCTTTTGACATAAGAGTACTTACTCAGTGAGGTGTAGATATTAATACGGTCGTCGCGCATATCAATATAATCAGGATCTGAGGCATTTTTAATCCAGTTGTATCCCCTTTCAGCAGTAAGTCTTGGGTTCTCGATTTCGAAACATGCTGGCAGAATATCCGTAACAGCAACATTATCAACATCAGTTTTATCAGATGTCAACTCAATTTCAACCACCACCAGGTCACCTGCTTTAATTGCACCCGATAACTGGGTTCCAAAACGGTCGTACAACTTCCGGCGAACCTTTATGTTCACGTCTTCTTCTTTCACAAACCCTGAAACAGGTATCCCCGATGACTCCCACGAATAATAAGTTAATCCGGATCCGCTGGCATCAATCCTTACACTTTGGGTCAGGTCGTTGTTACGGAGGGTAATGTCAGCATCTTTCATCTGGCCAACAGATTTACCACCAACATAAACCTTTGCCTGAGCAGTTGAATTGGCCGAAGATTTTGCCAGTTTACCGAATGCAATAAATGAAAAAGCAGCTTCCTGTGTTGATATCCAACGCTGCTTATTAATCATTTTACGAAGTTGGTCTGAAAACTCCACAATTTTCGGATTTGTCGGATCCACTTCAGCCAATGCACTCAGTACCATAGCCCTGTTGCGTATCGGAGAAGAATAATCAAGACCGGTCAGTCTTTCATATTCGCCAAAATCACCCGTCTTTGGAATTTCATGTTCAAATGATTTGCGGTCACCGGCCAGCGCAAAAGCAGCTGCCAGAATATATTTCGAATCATAAAGCAGCAACGAAGGGTTGGCTTTGTAGTAATTCATCTGCGCAAAGTCGGGCACACCATACAAAGCAAGCACATAGAGCGAATATGTATTTTCGCGTGCAGCAAATACGCCTTCATTGTGATAATTGCGGGTTATTCCTTTTTTAACCATCTCCTGCAGGTATTTAACGGCTTTGTCAGTTACCTGTTTGCTAACATCAAAACCTGCCTTGCGTGCTTCGTACAAAAAATGGGTCGCATAAACTGAAGACCACCAGTTGTAGTCGTTCCAACCGGGCCAGTACATAAAACCACCATCATACAACTGCAATGCTTCAATCTTCATAATAGCCTGCCGCACATTAAATTCCGGCGACATTACCCCAATATTGGTTTTGGGAAGCACCTGTTTGAGCATTTCAGGGAAATAAATTTGCGGGAATGCTGCAGAAACGGTCTGTTCAAGGCAACCATGCGGGTACTGCACCAGGTATGAATAATCACGCGCAAGCGCTCCGCAGGCATTGCGACTCAGGTAAATAAACGATTCATTTGTTCCTTTCAGCAAGGCTTCATCTGATACGAATGCAGCCGAACTTCCGGACTTTATAACACCGGTACCTCCGGTTTTAAGCAGGCCTGCAGCTGGCCGTACAGCAAAATCAATTTCTTCGGTAAATACTTCTCCCATTGCCTGCACCTTCACGCTAACCTTTGCATTTCCAATGGCATTGCCGGCTATCAGACCAAATTCTGCACGTGCTTCTGCATTTTTCACCAGTTTAATGTTCTGACTTCCTTTTCCACTCAGCTTTACAGGGCCGGTTACTTCAATACTTATTGTACCTCTTGCATCTTTCGAAGTGGTATTGGTTAATGATACCGGAAGTATCAGATTGTCTCCCGGACTCAGGAAACGAGGGAATGCGGTGCTGATTACCACCGGATCCGCAACTTTCATAGTCTTGCTGGCTGACCCGAATTGCCTTCCGGAATAAGCCACAGCCATTACACGCAAAGCACCCGAAAATGCCGGAATCGCAATTTTCATTTTATATTCACCTTTGCTATTGGCCTTTACTGCACCACTCCACCAAACAGCCGGTTTTACACGTTTGTTGGTCAATGGATTGGTACGCTTTCCCATATCATAGGCCATGTCACCCCCGGTACTCGAACGTTTAAACATAAGTTCCGGATATAGCTGTTTGTACAGATCATACGGATTGGTTTCGAGTGCCCGTTTACCATAAAAGTAGGCAAACGGATCGGGCGTTTTAAAAGAACTTATCTGCAGAATTCCTTCATCTACAACCGAAATTGTAAGCTTAGCACCCGGGCTGGTCTTTACCGTAATCTCCTGCGTAGTGCGTGAACGTGACTTTTCGGCCACCGAAATATCAACTTTTAGCTTATCAGAAGCCTGTTCAACCTGAATTGCATGATAACCATGGGCTACTGTCAGTGGAATTGAAGAATTGTCGATGGGTCGGATGAGTGTGGCTGAAATATAAACATTTGGAATAAAACCGGTTCCCAGTTTAAGTGTATAGGAAGCTGCCTTTTTACTGGTTGTAATGTAATGATATTCAAGAACTTTGTCGCGTTCAACAGTCAGCAGGATTGTGCCATTAAAAGGTGTTTTAAACAACAGACGGGCACTTTCGCCCACCTGATAAAGCGGTTTATCAGATTCAATCATAACTTCACCTTCCCTGTTCACTTCAAATGAATTGCTTTGCGTATCACCATAACCATATGCCCACACATACTTCTCAACATAATTGCTGCTCCCGGGTATATATATCCTTACCTTATATTCGCCGGATGTTACCGGATTAAATACAATCCCGCCTTTTCCGTTGGTAATGGTAACATTACGGTCGCTGATGCTAATTTCACGTTCGCGCGATTCATATCTGTATCTTTCACCATATTGCGTAAGAATGGTTTCCCAGGTACAATAAACTACTGATACCCTCGCATTTACTGATGCTACCGGTTTAAAGTCTGTATCAAGGGCAGCAAGTTGAACGTTTACCGGTTTACGGGTATCAACCCATGAATTTTCATTATTGATCCCGAAAAACACTTTTTGTGTATAAAAATCAAAGGTATTTAAGCGATTTACCGGTCTTCCGTTTTCATCAAACACGGTACTGAACACTTTACCCGAAAACACACCAGAACCGGTAGTTGGTGGCAGATTAAAAGATAGTTCTGCCAATCCCTTTGCATCAGTTGTTGTTTCACTTACCTGCGGATCGTGCTGAACCTGAACTCCAAACTCTATATTAAAATTAAAATTTTCATACCCTTTCGGATTTATATATTTGGGTGTAAGAGCTATTTCCGATTCAACCCTTCTTCCGGCAGCCGGAGGACCAAACAAACTGGCAGCCTGAACTTTGACATTTAAAGTAGCAGAAGTTGAATAGATTTGTTTATCAATGGAAGCATTTACACTGATACGGTCAGGCATAAATTCTTCAACGCCAAAACGGTCAGCATTCAAAAGCACATCATTGCCGGAAAAGACGCTGATTGAATAAATGCCCGTCATAGCTGCAGACGGGAGTGCAAATGATACCGGAGCAGATCCTTCCTCATCGGCAACTTTCCGCATACTTAAAAACTCTTGACCGTTCGGATAAACAATTTTAATTTTTAAAGGAAGTCCGGATGCCTTTTCCCAGGCAAACCCTCTTACCACAACATTATAAAACACTGAATCACCCGGACGATACAGATTGCGTTGCCCATAAATGAACACATCGTACGGAATGTTTTCGGTGCGTTTACCGCCAACATCAAAACGTGAGGTTTCAACATAATTATTATTGAAAATCATACAGTTAAAATCATCGTTTAATTGTGCTGTAATCATTTCAATGTTGAACCCCGGGGCAGTCTGTGTCATATCATCAATGACCACAATACCATTGCTATTGGTGGAGGCGGTGTAAACCACCTGATTATTGCGTGAAACAAACTTTAGTTTCACACCTGATAATGGTTTGGCAGTTGCCACTGAATTGGCGAAAACCATCAATTGTTTGGGACCTTTGCGTACGATCAACCCGATATCAGAAAGCGCAAAAAGCCGTGAATCAGACAACCAGCGCTTATCGGCTGAAGAAACTTTCACAACGTAAATGCCCTTCAATGCGTCGCTGATTCCGATTTCGGCAGGATCAATAGTAAGCAGGTATTTATCGCCTTTTCTTGAAAGACCTGAAGTTGCTATCTCTTTTGTAAATATTTCCTTTCCCGAGTTTTCATCAAAAGGATAACCAACAAGTTCATGATACTCATCATTTTCATATTCATAATCCCATTGTTGCCCGTTACGCATGTAATGCAGGATATTGTTTTCGAAAACCCTGAAAACACTGACTTTTATTTTGGGAATATTGATGATTGTAACTCCCAGATTGCGGTTTCCCTGAAGCCCGAGGTACATGGCATTATTGTCAGTAAAAGCCAGATACGGCTGCTGTTCACCAAAAACCAGTTGTGCGGTATAATCCGCTGAGAGTGATTTACCCAGCACACCTTTAATTCCGGCCTGTAAAACCAGCGCATAAGTTTTGGAATTAGCAAAATTTCCCCTGAGCAGAATCCCGTTCTCCAGAGTCTCGGTCTTATATTCCACATTGGGGCTTACTTTAATAAACTGATTAATTCCATCAATCTGAAGCGGCTGAGAGGCAATAATTTTCACAATACCCTCACCTCCTTCAAAGGTGGCTTCTGAACTTAATATTTCGACTTTTGTAACATCGGGAATAAGGAAATTGCGTTCTGTTTTTTCAGCCATCGGGATGCTGCCCCCGATGCATTTAAGGCCCGGATTCAGTTTCAGGCTTGCCTGAAGTTCTCCTTTATTGTAAGGTACATTGCCCAATATGCGAAATTCCTGTTCGGCCGATTGTCCGTTTCCGGAACTTTCGCACCGGAATTCTACTCCATCAATTTTAATGTTCAGGTATTTAATAACATCCACGGCATCAACCTGATAATTAAATGTAAATATTACATAAGCCTGTGCAACAGCAGGTTGCCCCTGTGATATTTTCCAGTAAGATACAACGCTGTTTAATGCCAGTTCGGGTGTTTGAAAAGAATAAGCGTCAGGTAAAGAATACTTTACTTTGGCAAAACGCAACATTTTATCAGTAAACGCTGCCGTATAGGCTGTGGAAGGCTGCAGGCCTTTTGAAGGCGAAAATGTAAGCGTATTGGTGGCAGTCCATCTGAACTGCCCTTTGATGCCCGGTTTAAAATCCAGATAGGAAGTACTGTCCCATACGCCAATGAGTGAATCAGGTACGAGATCGTGATTAAATGTAAATGAAAAGTTTTGTACAGTTTCAACAACTTCTGAAAAGTTTTTATCAGTAACACGAAGTTGATCCGAATGTGTACAACCGGATAAAAACACACTGAAAATCAGCAGATAAAATAAATTTTTCATAACCCTCCCATGTTTAATTTAACAGGGCGAATATATGAAATCAGATGACGAAAAACTAATTTTTAAGGCAATAATCCTGAAAAAAGTAAAACAACCTAAACGAATGATTAATAGGTTTTTATAACATTTCCCTTCTCACCGTAAACAATACCTTTCTTTTCCTTGACAGAACCATCTGGATTGTAGGTATAATATATTTCTTCCTTCAGTTCGCCTTTTTCGCTCCAAACCCGCTGCATCGATGTTGTTTTGGAACCATCCTTCTGGTATTGGGAAACTGAATTTTCAAAACCGTTCTTATCATAAGTGTAAACATCTTTTAACCAACTAATTTCCAGGTCCTGTTCATTGAATGAAACAAAAACGGTTTCAATTTTTTGATTTGAAGTATTGTATTTAAATGTGCAAATATTCTTAAGTATCCTGCGCCCGGTAGTATCAAATGACATTGATAATTCTTCGGTGCGGTTGTTCCGTTCGTCGAACTTATACTGATAAGTATTGCGTGACCTGATGCGTCCATCACGCATGAACGACACATCCCTGCGTTCAGTGATGTTGCCTCTTTCATCATATTTAAATACTGGTTTCTTCATTTCGGCCATTGAAGCAGAATCGGGTTTGCCTGATGCTATTTCTTTCTGATTTTTTACCGAATTACATGAATAGATAAGAAAACCCGTTAGCAAAAACATACAAGTCAATAATTTAACTTTCATCATTCTAATTATTTTATTGATAAAGACTATCGTGCAAAAGTAATAAAACAAGCGAATATGGCGATAATCGGATCGGAAATGACAGTATTCAGGTTTTCGGTAATACCCTGACAATGTATTATACCTTTTGCCATAAAAATAATTATTATATCCTTGTTAATCAATCATAATACCTTCTGGCTTTGGCAACTCCCTTTATTTTGGCCAGTTTATGCAAAAGCTCTTCCAAATGGCGGGTATCATTCACATGTACCTTTATTTTTCCGTCGAAAAGTCCGTCACGTGATTCTATGTTTATTGATAGCACATTGATATTCAATTCACCTGAAATAATCTTTGTAATATCGTTTAAAATTCCCAGCCGGTCATCACCTGTAATTCTGATTAAAGTCTGGTACGACTGGTTTTCACCCGTATCTCTCCACTTTACACCTACCTGGCGGTAAGTATGTTTCTGAACAAGGGCTGCAGCATTTGTACAGTTTTTACGATGCACGCTTACACCTTTTCCAATAGTTATAAAACCATACACCTCGTCGCCAAAAATTGGGGTACAGCATTTAGCAAGCGTATAACTTAAATGGCCTTCGGTACCTTCAATCACGATATTGTCTTCAGGTTTTTTATAGTTTTTACGGCCTGTACCGGATATTCTTAAAGTTTTTGGCTGGTCAGAACCCTTATCTTCTGTGGGCAAAGGAACCAATACTTTTTTAACGTCCAGCCAATCAGTCTTTTCGAGTGCCAGTGATGAATACAGATCGAGCGCCGTTTTAAATTTAAAATTTTTCAGCAACTTCTCAATATTCTCATCATTCAGGTTCACTTTCCAGTTACGGCAACGGCGGGCTAATGCGGCTTTACCTTGTTCGGCTTCGTTTATTTTCCCCTCGTTCATTGCACGTTTTATTCGCGATCTGGCCTTGGTGGTAATTACAAAACTGAGCCAATCGGGCTTGGGCGTCTGATTCTTTGAAGTCAGAATATCCACCACATCGCCATTTTTCAGCACCTGCTTAATGGTGGCAATCTTATTGTTGACTTTTCCACCCACACAGGTGGAACCCAATTTGGTATGTACCTCAAAAGCAAAATCGAGCAATGTTGCCCCTGTTTTAAGTTGCTTTACATCTCCGGCCGGGGTTAGAACATAAATGTGGTCAGATTTAAAACCAGAAATGGCATCAAATTCATGATCACTTTCAACCGACTGTTTTTCAAGTATTCCACGTATTCCCTGCAGCCAGTTATCCACATTTCCAATTTCCTTCGATTCCTTGTACCTCCAGTGGGCAGCAGTACCTTTCTCAGCCACCTCATCCATACGTTTTGTACGGATTTGAACTTCAACAATACGGTTTCCCTCGGTATTTACGGTAGTATGCAAACTTTCGTAACCGCTGGCCTTGGGTGCTGAAATCCAGTCGCGAAGCCGTGAAGGATTGGGTGGATAAATATTTGATACAATCGAATAAATCTTCCAGCAATCAGCCTTTTCTGATTCAAAAACCGAATTGGATATGATGCGTATTGCAAACAGGTCATAAATTCCGTTAATCGAAACCTGTTGTTTTTTCATTTTACTATAAATAGAAGGTATTGATTTATAGCGCCATTTTATGTCACAGTCAAAACCTGCCATGCCCAATTCATGCCTGATTGGAGCAATAAAGTCTTCAATAAATGCAGTTTGCTTCGGTTTTGAATCAATAATTCCCTGCTCAATTACATGGTAAACTTCAGGCAAAGCATATTTCATGGTGAGTTCTTCCATCTCCGTCTTAATACGGTACAGTCCAAGACGATGTGAAAACGGAATGTAAATATGCTCTGATTTCCGAAGAATAAAATTCCGGTAATCAGCATCGTACTTCTGAAAATGCCGTAGTTCATACAATGTCATCACGAGTCTGATCAGTATTGCCCGTATGTCGTGCACCATACTCAGCAACATTTTGCGGAAGTTTTCCGATTCTATTGAAATCTTCGAAAAATTCAGGGTCTCAATGGTCAGCAGGCTGTCAACAATAGCCAGAACTTCAGTTCCATAGCTGGTTTCAATTTCCTGCCGTGATATTTCACCATCATTGCATGCCTCATAAATAAAAAGCGGGACGATAGAATTGGCATTCAGGCCCATTTCAATGGCTAAAATTTCTGCCAGTTCCAGTTGCCTGAGCATCATGGGCTCACCCCACATGGTGCGTTTTTCATTAAAATAATTATATGAAATCTTCAATGCCTTCCTGAACAGGATGGTATCACCCTTGCGCATACCGGTTTTAGCCAACCTGAGCAGGCGCTTGTAATTATCGATGATGATAAGTTTTTCTTCGTTTGTTACCATAGGTTGCAAAATTAACGCAAGAAATAGTCAAAAGGACAAAAAAAAACCGCCCTGCAATCAACAAGACGGTTATTTAACAATTTATCAGCAATTTCTACTGTTTTGTAAGATCTCCGTCTTTATCCTTCGATTTTCCTGAAACCGGCTGTGAGATAGAATCACGCATTTTTGTATCGGCTTTCAGATTTTCGAATTTATAATAATCCATAATTCCAAGGTTGCCTGACTTAAATGCTTCAGCAATTGCCAATGGAATCTGGGCCTCGGCCATAATAACCTGAGCACGTGCTTCCTGAGCCTTGGCTTTCATTTCCTGTTCAAAAGCAACGGCCATGGCACGACGTTCTTCAGCTTTGGCCTGGGCTATATTTTTATCAGCATTGGCCTGATCCATTTGCAAGGCTGCACCAATATTCTTACCCACGTCAATATCTGCAATATCAATCGAAAGAATTTCGAAAGCCGTACCGGAATCGAGACCTTTTCCAAGAACCAGTTTAGAAATTGAATCAGGATTTTCGAGTACTTTTTTATGGCTTTCGGCGGAACCTATTGAAGAAACAATGCCTTCACCAACACGGGCCAGAATGGTTTCCTCACCGGCACCACCTACCAGACGGCGGATATTAATTCGCACAGTTACGCGAGCCTTGCAAATAAGCTGTATACCATCCTTAGCAACTGCTGTAACAGGTGGAGTATCAATAACTTTTGGCATAACCGACATCTGAACAGCCTCAAAAACATCACGTCCGGCAAGATCAATGGCTGTTGCGGTTTTAACATCAAGGCCCATATTTGCTTTTTCAGCAGAAATTAATGCATTCACAACCGATTTTACACGACCACCGGCAAGATAATGGGTTTCGAGGTCATTGCTGTTGATGATAATACCGGCTTTGGTAGCGGCAATCAGGTTATTGACAATTATTGCGGGTGGAACTTTACGCCAGCGCATTAAAATTAGTTGCAGCAATGAAATCCTCACACCCGAAACCAGTGCCGAGAACCACAAACCGACAGGGATAAAGTAAAAAATAAGCCACAACCCTATCAGGGAGGCTATTCCGATTACTACAAAAACCATTGCATTGTTTTCCATACTATTATGAATTAAATTTAACAAAAACTTTTCCATTTTCAACCTTCAGCACTGTAACATTCATGCCCGGATCAACAAACTCACCATAGGTATGAGCTTCATAAAATTCACCATCAATTTCAACAGTGCCTGAGGGTGCCAGTCGCGATACGGTGATGGCTGAATCACCCGGATTTACCTTTCCCTCCTCAATTACATTCACCTGAGCATCATTTTTATCTTTGAGCATCAGACGTTTCCAGGTATTGGACTTCAAGGCATAATACATGATAATTGAAGTTACCAGCATAGTTGCAACAAGGGTCCAGACTCCAACGGTAGTACCGTATTGTGCAAAAGCCTGCCAGATTCCGATGCCAATGGCAAAAAAACCTACAAACCCAGCTACTGAAGT
>CAZKCK010000129.1:0-1081 GCA_964550695.1 uncultured Bacteroidales bacterium
ATTATTTTTGGAGTCGGGTAAAACTGTAGCTATTGGATAAATAAAAATCAAAATTATCTCGATGTGGCATATTTTATAAAATCTTGATTATGAAAAAAATAACTCTCATTTTATTTGCATTGACCGTTTTTTTATTTGCGGGTGCCCAGACCATTGAATCAGGCAGTCATTCAACCACGGGTTACATACGCGGGGATGGTACCATCGAAAACAGCAGTCATTCAACCATTGGCTATATACGCAACGACGGGACTCTTGAAAATAGCCGCCATTCAACCATTGGATATATCCGTGAGGATGGTACCATCGAAAACAGCAGCCATTCCACGGTTGGTTACGTACGGAAAGACGGCACAATTGAAAACAGCAGCCATAGCACCATCGGATATGTCAGAGATGATGGTACGGTTGAAAACAGTAGTCACAGCACCATTGGATATGCGAGGGGCATAAAACGTGAATGGGCTGCAGTGGTTTATTTCTTTTTCAGATTTGAAGCATCATAATTGTTGATTATTATTAAAATCATAAATAAGTACTTATATTTGTACCCATATAATTACTTAAAAATGTGATATTATGATGGTAGCCAATTATACTGAGTTCAGAACGGATTTAAAAAAATACCTGGACAATGTGGAACTGAATAAGGAGACATTAATAATTAAGAGGGTTGCTGGAAAAGGAACCGTTATAATGTCGCTGGAAGAATATAATTCTTTGATGGAAACGATTCATTTGCTTAGCTCAAAAGCAAACGCCGACAGGCTTTATGAATCAATTCAGCAAATTAATGATGGGAAGGTGGTACAGGGAGGATTAATAGAGGTACAATGAAAATTATTTTTTCAACGAATTCATGGGAAGAATACCTTTCATGGCAAGCCGAAGACAGTCGAATACTTCGGAAAATAAACGAATTGATAAAAGATATTCAAAGGCATTCTTTTGAAGGGTTAGGAAAACCAGAACCGCTGAAATTTGACCTCACAGGTCTTTGGTCACGGCGTATTGACCGGGAACATCGACTGGTTTACAGGGTAGCCGGAAATGATCTGCTGATATATTCCTGCAGATACCA
>CAZKCK010000129.1:1181-6726 GCA_964550695.1 uncultured Bacteroidales bacterium
CACGGATACAACCTGAATGATTCTTATCTTCAGCCGTTTACCGTGGTTAATGAACGGCTGACGTTCACCACTTTCTTTGAGTACCTGACAGCCAATGGCCTGTTTCGTTTCCGTATTCCTATGTTGTTTATCATTTCCGGGTTTTTATATGCCTTGCATGATGATAAACCCAACCGCCAACGAATAGTAAAAAGAGTACGGACGCTGGTAATTCCATATCTGATATGGAGTGGCATTGCACTGGCAATAACTTTCCTCTGGCAGCAGTTTCCACCCACAGCCAAAGCCGTTTATGAAGCCCGGCTTGATCAGATGGGCGATAACCGACCCTATGCCGAGATAGGTTTTGCGGGCATGTTCGCAAGATGGACACTGGTTCCAGTTGCTTTTCAACTTTGGTTTATCAGGGTGCTTTTTGTGTATAACTTGTTATATCCTCTTCTAAAAAAAGCGGTATTAAAAATTCCAAAATACTGGTTTCCGTTTGCAGGTGTCATGTGGCTGTCGATGATGGGCCTGCATTTTATTGAGGGTGAAGGTTTGCTGTTTTTTACGCTGGGCATCTGGATTGCCAAAACCGGATTTAATGTTGAAAAGACACCCAGCTGGCTTAACCTGAAGTGGATTGCACCGGTTTTTATTGCCAGTAGTATTCTGAAAACCCTGCTGGCCTTTTATATGACCGGGGGACCAGCTTCTTTTATTCTACTGACACTGCTGCATAAGACTGCTGTATTCACAGGGCTGGTGAGCATATGGTATGGCTGTGACCGGCTTGTGCGGTATTTTATGAACCGTAACTGGTTTGTTTGGATTACCGCATTTTCGTTTATCATTTATGCGCTCCATGTTCCGCTGATTAACTACACCGCGAAATTTATATCTCCATATATTCAGATGGTTCATAATTATCGGCTGCTGGAATATTTTATTTTACCATTTGTCGTTATTGTATTTTGTGTGGCAGTGGGTGCCCTTCTTAGAAAACTGTTACCTGATGTATATGGCTGGATGACTGGCGGAAGGGGATTCTGACTGTAATGAAATTTCTGATAATGATTAGACCATGATTAAAGCAATGATCCACATACGGTTAAAGCAATTCTACCGGGCACTGAACGGAATAGGATTGTTCAGGACAATCTTTTTAGTTGGTTTATCAGGATTGGCGGCTGTTTATATCTTTAAGCTTTCATCAGAGCCGGCTGGTTCATTTTATTTGACTGCCGCTACAGTACTTCTTGTTACCTTTATTCATTTAAACCGGCAGGATAAAACCTTTCTGAAAGTGACATTTATTCGTTATAAAGTTATGTATTTTGTTGAATATTTGATGCTTGTATCGGTTGTGATGGTCTTTCTGGTTATTCATTGCCAGTGGATTCAATTTTTGGTTATGGTATTTTTGTTGTTTATGATTATCCAATTGGATACCAAACCCTTTCATAATAATCTGAATACCAATCTTCAAAAAGCAATTCCTTCTGCATGTTTCGAATGGAAAGCAGGAATCAGGCAATCATTTTTTTTGGTTGTACCACTCTGGTTGTTGGGATTATTTACCTCCTTTTTTACAGCAACTGTACCCGTTGTTTTGTTGTTTCTTGGAATGATTCCTTTTAATTTTTATGAAAAGGGAGAACCTTACCAGATGATTACAGCATTTGAGAAGGGCCCTGCAAGGTTTATGATGTATAAAATTAAAAAGCATGTCATTCTGTTTACTGTTTTAACTTTCCCATTAATTGCCGTATTTATAATTTTTCATTTTAAAGTTTGGTATATCGTTGTTATTGAGTATTTTGTATTTATTTCATTACACATTTACATGATACTGATAAAGTATACCTTTTATGAACCCAACAGTAAATCACAGGCCGCTCAGGTTTTGGCCTCTCTGGGAGCGTTGGGTGCAATAATTCCTGTATTTTTACCTGTAGTCTGGTTGATGTCAATACGTTTCTTTTACAGATCAAAAGAGAATTTAAAACTATACCTGAATGATTTCAATTAAGGATTTAACCGTTTCATACGATCATAAAGTTAAAGTTCTCAATTCACTGTGTTTGACACTTTCAGGAGATCAAATACACGGTATTGTGGGGCTGAATGGCGCTGGTAAGACGACCCTTCTGAACGCCATTTACGGATTAATAAAAGCAGGTTCCGGTGAAATTACACTTAGCAATCAGAAACTTACGAAGAAGGACCTTTCGTATCTGGTAACTGAAAATTATTTTTATTCGAATATAACCGGCAGAGAGTATCTTGAACTATTTAATAATCAGCATTTTGATACTGACAAATGGAACGGATTGTTCCTGCTTCCGCTCGATACCATCATTGATGATTATTCAACCGGGATGAAAAAGAAGCTTGCACTGCTGGGCATTCTGAAACAGGATAAACCAATCATGATACTGGATGAACCTTTCAATGGCCTGGATATCGAAACCTGCAGGATTATCCGTTCGATACTGTTAAGATTGAAAGAAAAGGGTAAAACAATCATTATTACATCGCATATCATTGAAACGTTGACAAACTTATGCGATTATATTCACTTTCTCGAAAACGGGACAATCAGATACAGTAAGGGAAAAGCGGATTTTGTGGAATTTGAAAAAGAATTGTTTCAATCAATTGAAAATAAGAATATTGGTTTAATCAATGAATTAACCACTGAACTATAATACGATTCAACCAACTCTTTATATTAAGGGTAAATGGATTGATTAACCAATGCCTTCAATATTATAAATTCTCCATTTTTTCTTCTTCAGGTTTGTAATGTTCCCTTGGAAGCACTGGTGCTGTTGAAGTTCCCTTCATTTTCATCTGTAAAACATCCACTAGTGCTGAAAATGCCATGCTAAAGTAAATATATCCTTTCGGAATTTCCATTCCCAATCCTTCACCCAGAAGCGAGAAACCGATGAGCATCAGAAAAGAAAGAGCAAGCATTTTGAAAGCCGGATGCCTGTTAACAAAGCTGCTTACAGCCTGTGCTGCAAATAACATGATTCCCACTGTGATTATAACAGCAGCATACATTACCCAGACATACTTTACCATTCCGATGGCAGTGACGATTGAGTCAACTGAAAAGATCATGTCCATGATCAGAATCTGTATCAAAACCTGTGTAAACCCATGAACTTTAAGGTTTTTGGAAACATCGCCTGCTTCGCCTTCCATTTTATGGTAGATTTCGGTTGCGCTTTTATATAAAAGAAACAATCCGCCGGCAATCAGAACCAGATCTTTGCCTGAAATACCTTCTCCAAAAACCGAAAAAAGATCTTGTTTGAGTTTAAGAATCAATGAGATAAGTGATAATAATCCAAGCCTGAGGAACATAGCCAGAATCAAACCGTATTGTACGGCTTTTTTTTGCTGATGCTGAGGCAATTTGCCGGCAAGTATCGAAATGAAAATTACATTGTCGATCCCGAGAACCACCTCAAGACCGATGAGGGTAAGCAGTGAGATAATAATTTCGTATTCCATCTGAATAAATTGGTAACAGCCGGCAAAAGTAAGAAATTGTTAATGGACGGCAACTAAAGGAAAAAACTTAAGTCCATCTGTTCTTCAGAGGAATAAAAAAAGGAGTTCGATAAAAACTGTAAGGGAAAACAGAATATGCAAAAGAAAAATCTACTATCGTATAATGTATTAATAATTTGCACATTTGCATATTTGCATATTTTCACATTTTCACACTATTCAATTCACCAAAATTTCATCAACAAACAACCAGGGCTTTCCACCTTTTCCCGGATGCCATTCAGGCATTACACCCAAATTAAAAGCTTTGATTTTGAGGTACCTTGAATTGGTTGTTATTTCTGTTTTAATATCCTTAATTTCAGTCTGTTTCATTTTTTTATTTTCCTGTAGCAGTGTGATTACCGGAATGCTAAAATTAATTCCGTCATTTGAGGAACTGCATTCAATTTTAACGGGTAACATGATCCAGTCACGGGGATTATCCATCAGTCCTACGGTAACAGAATTGATTTGTTTTGCTTGCTGTAAATCTATAACAATTTCAAAATCAGTACCTTCATAACCCTGCCAGGCATGATCCCAATACGCTTTTGAACCACGAATACCATCGGTCAGCAGGTTTTTGTTGCCAGCATACCGTGTTGAATTTGGGATCAGTTGTACTGATTTTGCTGCAAAAGCCTTGTGACGTATGAAATTTCCTGAAATACTTTCAAATGATGAAGCTGCTGAATTACTTGCTCTGGCAGTGATTATAAAAGATTCTTTGTGAATGAACGGCCCGTTGTAAAGCACTTCTGCCGCATTGTTGATGCTGTAATGTAGTTTCATTGCAGGATCCTTGCAGGTGAGTTCAATGCGCATGGCATCCGCAAGGCTGTCGTAATTCAGGTTTAAACCGGTCTTCCGGTACAGAAACGGGTAATCATCGGTGCGGAAAGAAGGGCAGGGGAGTCCGTTTTTATTAAAAAGGTCAGAGGAAGTTGTATCATCAAAGGCATAACGTGCTGCTACAGGATTTGTAATCAAAGCATTGGAAAGCAATACAGTGGTGTCTTCTATCAGAGCCACAGCCGGCAGGAATAATTTGTCGGGTCCTGAAATCGTAAAAGCTGACAATTGTTTTTGTGTACAATTCAATCCGTGTGAATTTGCAAAGAAAAGTCTGAGTTTATTGCCTTCCGTTTTTGCACACCTGAACCGGGGGCCATTGAAATTTATATTTTTTTGTTTATAGGTTTCGGAAAGTGCGCATAAGGCGAGCCGGCGTCCAACTTCCATTTTATTTTTGGGGTGGATATCGTTTACATTCCCAATATCCATGGTTACAGCCATTCCGGTATTGTGAAGCCTGAGCGTATTTGTCTGGGCTTCACGCAGGAAGGCAGTACTATTCTGACCTTCGTCATAATTATACGGAGCAATCTGCACAAAATAGAAGGGGAAATCACCTATTCCCCAGGCATTCCGCCAATTTTGAATCATTGTGGTAAACAGATGTGTATAAATATCGGCATCCAGTCGGTTGGTTTCACCCTGATACCAGATCGCACCCCTGATGTTATAATTGATAAGCGGATGAATCATTGCATTGTAGAGCGAACCGGGTTCTCCAGGCCACCAGACACTGCCATTGGGTACATTCATCATCCAGGCAAGCTGAGGATCATTTTTAACCGCTTCTTCCGGAGTCCATGACTCTGCCGGAGATCCTCCCCAACTGCTTGATATAACTCCAATGGGTACCTTAAGCTTATCATACAGCGCTTTTGCATAAAACCAGGCCGTGGCACTAAAATCGGCAACTGTTGTAATATTGGCTTCTTTCCATTGGGCGTGGCAGGTATCAGCAGGTTGTTTTGCAGAGGCTTTTTGAATCTGACAGAGGCGTATCTGTGAATAATCTGCAGTTGAAAGTTCGTCTTTTTCCTTTTTGTAGAGTGAATCCCAGCCTCCCAGCATGTTAATGGTGAATTCCATATTCGACTGACCTGAACATATCCAGACTTCACCAAGTAATACATTGTGTAAG
>CAZKCK010000129.1:6826-11938 GCA_964550695.1 uncultured Bacteroidales bacterium
TATACTTGTTTTTTCATAATAGTGATATAATTCAATCAGGTATTGAAATGCAAGCCATAAAAATACAAAGAAAATCCCAGGACCATCAACTTTCATAATATTCATGGTCAATGCGTGTGGAATTTGCAGGGAGATGCCATGTAATTTTTATTTCATAAGGTATTTGTGTTTGCGTGCATTGCAGGAATGATTAATTTTGTACAATCAACAATTTAACCACAAACTTTTTACACTATGAATCAAAATCGTTTACTCTATGTTTTACTTGGTGTTCTGTTCAGTATTTATTGTCAGGCTCAGGCACCTAAATCGCAGCGTTTCGTGTTGCTCGAAGAGTTTACTTCCACCACCTGTGGCCCCTGCGCTGGTGTAAATCCTACGCTTCATTCAATGCAGACCAGTAATCCTGATAAATTTACCTCAATTTATTACCATGTAAACTGGCCGGCCCCCGGAGATCCGATGAATCTTGCCAATCCCACCGAAAATGCTGCAAGGGTTGGCTATTATGGAGTAAATTCTGTTCCTGATGGCGAGATTGATGGAAATTACTGGAATGGAAACCCGTACAATCTTACAATTAACATAATCAATGCGAGATATGCGATGCCATCACCCATGGAGATTGATCTTCAGCACAGGCTTTCAGCAGGCAATGATTCAATTTATCTTACCATGCTTATTAAAGCCACTGAGTCAATTCCACTAGGGAATATTTATGCTCACAATGTTGTGATTGAGAAACATATCCATTTCAACTCGGCCCCTGGAAGCAATGGTGAAAAGGATTTTTACAATGTGATGAAAAAAATGTGCCCGGGAAGTGGTGGTACCAAGATAAACAAGGCTCTTGTTGCAGGCGATTACCAGATTATTGAAACCAGTTGGAAACTAGCCAATGTATATACTGTAAGTGAACTGGCTGCCGTAGGTTTTGTGCAGAACAATGCAAATAAGGAAATTTTTCAGACGGTAAATAGTTCTACCGATGCCGTTACTCCACTGTATGCCAATGATGCAGAAATTTTATCCATCGAAAAAACATCTCCTACCAATTGTATGGGTATTGTTTCACCCCGTGTGGTAGTCCGCAATAACGGATCAAGTCCTGTAACTTCCTTAAAGATTGATTATGAAGTAAATGGAGGTACACCCCAGACCTTTACCTGGAACGGAAATTTAGGATTGCTTGAACGGGCTTCGATTGATCTTCCTGAATACAATTTTGCTGTTGTAGCCGATAATAGCCTGAAGGTTTTTATTAATCAGATCAATGGTTTAAGCGATGAGTACAAAAAGAACGACACGCTGACCATGGACATTGCTGAGTCAATTAATTCGGATAATGTTGTGAATGTTTGGATCAAAACCGATAACAATCCTCAGGAAACCACCTGGAAAATACTGAATTCAAACGGCGATGTTGTTGGTTCAGGCGGACCTTATTCAACTGCCGGTACACTTGTAAAAGAAGTTGTTACATTGCCAACAGAAGCTGAATGTTACCGTTTTTACATGTTGGATGCCGGATCGAATGGCCTTTGCTGTGACAATGGCATGGGTTTCTTTACCTTCTTTTATGGCAACAACAAAGTGATTGCCGAAGGAACCAAATTCGGCGCTGAAGTGCTTGCACAGTTTGATGTTGGCAGTGGGGTAGGTATAAACGAAAAAACCATTAACCCTTCACTTTCCATCACTCCCAACCCGGCTGACGCTATGGTGTTTGTTCATGTTTTGCTCAACAATGCTGCCGGTGCAGTATTGAATATTTACGATTTACGTGGTTCATTGGTATATACCACTAAAATCGGTGCTGATAATGATCAGCAGCAGGTTCTTGACCTTGACCTGAGCGGACTGTCAAAAGGCATGTACATTGCTGAAGTCATCAGTGCAGGAAAGACCCTGCGTGAGAAGTTCACGCTGAAATAGTATTGCAGGATAACATGCTAAACCCCGTTCGCAGTTATTGCTGACGGGGTTTATTTTTATGTGGCGGAATAAGTTGCCGGCTATTTATGGAAGTGGAAGTGTAAAACTGAAAGTGCTTCCTGCACCCGGCTTACTTTTGATGTCCAGCCTACCACCTTGTTTCTCAATAAATTCCTTGCAGATCAGCAATCCGAGCCCAGAGCCTTTTTCATTGGAAGTGCCTGTTGTAGAGACTGTGTTTCCTTTGATGAAGATATTGTTTATAACTTCGGGATCCATTCCTATACCATTATCATTTACAGCAATTTCAACTGAATCTGAACGGTTATGAGCCGTAATCCATACCTTTCCTTTTTGGTTTGTGAATTTTAATGCATTCGTAATCAGGTTTCTGAGGATAATCGAAGTCAAATTGTAATCAGCCAAAGCAAAGCATTTGTTATCGATATCTGTAAAAATGCCAATGTGCTTTGCTTCCGCCTGATTGTAACACAATACCATTGTTTCTCGAATACATGCATTTATATCCACAACATCTTGTGTGAATTCAATTCGGTCAGACTGAGCTTTTGCCCATAACAACAGATTTTCGAGGAGGTTATAGGCCTGATGAGATGCAATTGTAATGGCTTTAATACTGTTTTGAATGGCAGTTTCATCAAAATCATTGTAGTTTTCAGTCAGCAAATCAGTAAATCCCAGAATAATATTAAAAGGATTTCTCAGGTCATGAGCAATGACTGAGAAAAGCTTATCTTTTGTGGCATTCAGTTGCATGAGTTTATCCGCCTGCTCGGCAAGCTGTTTTTCAGTACGCTTTCGTACTGTTATATTGCGGATGTAACCTCCGGTACCGTAACTTCCACTTGCGAGCAATACTTTAAACTTAGTGGTTTCAAACACTTCATTTCCAATGGTTTCTTCGCTAACATACACACTGTTGGCATCCAATGCTATCTTATCAGTTTCCAGACAATTTTCCGCAGCAATTGCAGGCATAATTTCAAAATCAGTTTTACCAATAATATCTGTTGGCTGGCAGTTGAAATAATCGGCGAAAGCCTGGTTTACAATCGTATATCGGTGATTTTCATCCTTTAGATAAACCATATCGCTTGTTGAACTGATAAAAGTGCGATATTTTTCCTCACTTTCCTTTAAAGCGAGGAGTGTTTTTCTTTTTTGCGAAATGTCGCGAAGTATTCCTTCATGTGAAATAATATTACCGGCACCATCCCTTGTGTACCACCCATGATCTTCAACCCAGATAGGTGAGCCGTCTTTTTTCCTGACACAGTATTCAAGCAGTTCTCCGCCAAGTTCCTTCATCATAAGTTTTTCTCTGTCGTCAGGAGAAAAGTACATGGTTTCAGGAATATTTACGGACATTAATTCTTCTTTACTACTGTACCCGAACATTTTGGCCATCGCCGGATTTACTTCGATAAACCTTCCTTCGTGGGTGGTCTTATAAACACCATCAGGCATGTTTTCAACCAGTGTTCTGTATAGCTCCTCACTGTCTTTTAATAGTTTTTCTGTTTTTAATTTGTCTGAAACGTCCTGAATAATAATTGATGTTTTTTCCCGGCCATTTTTATCAGAGTAAATAGCAGAATACAATTGACCAGAAAATGTTGAACCATCCTTCTTTATAAATTTCAGTGTTTCGGTTATTGTACCATTGGCTTTTCGGTGTTTCAGCGATTCTATTGTGTGTTCATCATTTTCGTCCAGAATACCCTTTCTGCCAATCTGCCGTAATTCTTCTAAAGAATACCCAAAAAGCTCAGTGGCAATCCTGTTGGCATTCAATATTTTGCCATCAGGTTCTCCCATGAGAATCGCCAAAACACTGTTTTCGAACAATGACTTGTATTTATCGGCATTCTCCTGCAGTTCGTCTTCAACCTGTTTTCGTTTGTCTTCGTTGCCTATAGCGGAGGCAATGATGCCCATAATACGCAGGTCTTCATCAGTAAAACTCCGGTCAGATTGGTAAACCACGCATAATGAGCCCAATGCCTCTCCTTCGGATTTTACCACCAATCCACAATATGTTTTAAGTCCGTAAGCTTGTACATTGGGATCAGATTCAGCATAGGGTGTGCTTTGCAAATTGTTAATTATGATCGGATTACTTAAATTTCTCTTAATTACATCATAACAAATATGGCCCTCTGGTGAATCAATCGGGTTATAGCCTTCAGGTATTTCCCATTGCCCGACTGAACAAAGTAGTCCGTTGTAAAGCCGGTTATAAAGTGCACAGGTTGCATTGAGCAATTCTCCGCAAACAGAAGTCAATCTGTTGATATTTTGAAGAGAATCCGGACCTGATGATGAAAGGCAATCATTTATTTTTTGGAGGCGTAAGCTGCTGGCCAGCAATTGTTTTTCATTATTAATTTTGAGTGTTTCTTCACGGCAAATCCAAAAAACTGCTTGTTGGTTGCACCAGTGACCCCGGGTTACTTTTATTTCGAAATCAACTAATCTGCCTTGTGTGGTTAAAAGACTTATGTGGCTGGTTACACGATTTTCAGCAGGCAGCCTGTTGAAGATTATGTTGATGTCATCTTTTTTGTCGGCCGGAAACAGAAGTGTTATCGGATTACCAATCAGATTATTAAGAAAGTACCCAAGATTATCAGTAACTGCCGGATTGATATCAATAATGGAACCCTGCTCGTCGGTTACAAAAATGCAATCATCGAGGGATGAGAAAATAGAGCGAAGATTTTGGTCAGTATTTACGGCCATCCGATTCTCAGTTTTCAGTTTATAGTGTTACTCCAACATTACCTGAACAGGTACTGAATAAAATAACACCTATTTATTATTGATTATGAGGTATTTGAAAAAAAATTAATTTATTTCATTTGCCAGAATGAAGCTGTAAAGATAACACTATTGTGAATTAATTCACAATAGTTAGTGTTTTATTGATAAAAAAATAATAGCTGATAATTAAATGCTTACTAAACGGCTGATGAGTTGGTAAGGCCTAAAAGAGCCCGTGAAGGTTGGCATTAATTTTTTCAATGATTTGCCCGAGGTCTTCGGGATTGTGGGCAAAATCAATATTGTCAACATCAATAATCAATAGCTTACCATTATCATATTTGCTGATCCAGGCTTCATAACGTTCGTTCAGGCGCTTCAGGTAATCGAGTC
>CAZKCK010000130.1:0-5569 GCA_964550695.1 uncultured Bacteroidales bacterium
AGCCTTTACGGTATAGGTTCCCGAGAGCACCTGAGAGCCGAAGCTGATGGGGTTGCCTGTACCCGTCTGTGAAGCGATGGGCGGGTAAATGCCATTGAGGTACAGGTAATAGGTATATCCTGCCTGTGAACCATTGAGCCAGACGTTCACCGGTCCGCAGGTATCGCCATGGGGCATGATGGTGTATGCTGTGGGGATGGGATAGAGTACGCTGCTGTCGTTCATAAACACCGAACACATAGTGGTTGGGTTGATGGCCAGCACTTTGTACGTCCCGGCATAATACTGAGGGCCGAAGTTGAGCGATAAGCCTGTCCCGGGCTGGGTGGAACCCACGTTCACGGTATCGTTGCGTCTGAGCTGGTAAATGATGCCTGATTGTGATCCGTCGAGCATCACCTCATCGCCTTCACACAGTATGCCTGCCGGAATGACGTTGAACAGGTCAGGGTTGGGTGTGATGATGGCTGTATTGTTCATGGGTGCACTGCATCCTGTGGCTATCACATAGGCTGTGCATGTATAGGTCCCGGCAATGTACTGCGGGCCAAAGCTTAGCATCCCCCACGCTCCTGTGCCTAAAACTGTATCCACCGCATAACTGTCACGGTACAAAATATACTGCACCCCTGCCTGGCTCCCGTTCAAACGTAACTCTGTCCCCGGACACTGTTGACCAAAGGGAGTAAGTGCGTAGATGGTTGGTTTGGGGTTTATTGTTATTGTAGCAACGCCATACATTGCTATCTGAACACCCGAAACCGGGTTAATTCCAACTGAAGTATAGTCGCCTGCAATTGTTTGTAGTTCAAAGGAAAGAGGGAAACCCGTGCCCGGAATTATTGTGCCGGTAAATATCGCATTACGGTACAAATAATAGTTTACGCCAAATTCACTGCCATCCAGACCTACATCCACGCCTGAGCTTCCGGCACAGGATGCTCCGCCACCTGTCATATTAAAAACAGAAGGTGCAGGGTTCATCGAAATGGTAGCCGAACCTGACATAAGCGCTTCGCAATTCGTAGGATAATTCTGGTCAGTGGCATGTACAATGTAGGTTCCTTCCGCTTGCTGGTAACCAAATGAAATTGGAGAACCGGTACCCGGTACAGGCATTGGAGTGGTGGTAATAATTCCTGTTCCAACCAGTTCAAGTGTATAGTTAACACCCGTTTGTGATCCTGACAGTCCTACAAGTGCTCCGGGACCGCCTGATGGGTATGTTCCTCCTCCGGTAACTGTATAGGCAATTGGCAACGGATCGGATGTAACTATTGCACTACCGTTCATGGTGGCCGGGCATCCGTTATGCTGGGCACTTACCGTGTAGGTTCCTTCTGTTGTAATATTTCCCCAGACCAAACTGCCGATTCCGCCAAATGTTGCACTGCCGGATACCGGTGTGCCATTCCTCAGAAGTGTATATTCAACACCTGATTCCGAATTACTTAAAGAAACACTTACGCCTGATCCTCCGGAGCAGAAATGACCTCCGCCCTGCACAGCATAAGCAGTTGGGATTTGTGTTACATTCACTGTGATTTGCGTACTGGCAGTATTGTAGCCATCATTCACAGTAACCGTATAGGTTATATCAGAGGGAGGCATTGAAACGGGTGTGGCTGAAGTAGGGTTGTTCAGGTAAGTTACAGGTGTCCATGAATATGTATAACTTCCAGATCCTCCGGTGGCATTTGCGTTCAGATTTACTGAAGATCCGTAACAAACAGGATTTGGTGTCGCGGTGGGATTGGCTGCTACTGCCGAACCTGTAAGATTAACCCACATATTGTCCGTATTTATACAACCAAAACCATCAGTAATTGTAAGAAAAAATTGTGTATTGCTGTATAAATTGGTTGTGTGAACTCCCGGATTATTGGGAGAAGTAGTGAGTTTGTCCAGGGGGCTCCAGTCATACCACAGGGGCGGTGTTTCACCGGATGCAGTCCCCAGCAGATCTGTGTTCGTTCCATAAGCTATTGTCTGATCAGAACCAGCATTAACTGTGGGTAACGGATGTACGGTCACCTTCAGTTGCGATGTCACTCCCTGGCAACTCAGTGGAGCAGGTCCGGAAGGTGTAAGTGTATAGAATACATCAATGCTTGAATTGGTTGTATTTATGAGCGTTTCTGAAATAAGCGGGTTGGTGCCGCTGGCTGCCGGATTCGAAATGCCGGCAATAGCATCCCTGCTCCATACATAGCTGCAATTGGATACATTGCTGGTTGTGCTGTAACTGAACTGTTCCAGACTGCAGATTTCTTCTGCCAGACTGCTGGTGATTACAGGTTCGGGATCAATGTTGATAACATAATCGCGGGGTGATGCCGGGCAGGAACCCAGATTGCCACTGGGTAATATGGTATAAGTAACTGTACCTGATGCATTTGTTGGATTCGTTATGGTCTGTACAGGTATCACACTCGTTCCGCTTGCTGTAAACCCTGTGATTGTTGCCGGATTCGCCACAGCATTCCAGGTAAAAACGGTACCAACTACATTTGATGTCAGGGTTACCAGTGTTGTTTCATTCCCTGAACAAATGCTTTGTGTTAACGGGGCATTGGTTATTGTTGGCGATGGCTTGACTGTGATGGTGTATGTTATACTGTTCCCCGAACAGTTGGAAGGCTGGGGGCCAATAGGGGTGATAATTATCGGGATATCAGTGATATCCGTGAGAACACTGTAAATGGTTATGGCCGGTATATTTCCTGTGCCATAATACGGGTTCATCGTGATGCCCCAGGGGACGATTGCTGACCATGAATAGGATACTCCGCCAATGTTTGAATTCAGAATAACAGGCTGGGATGTCCCGCCGGCACAGATGGTATCTTGTAAGACCACATTGGTAATTACCGGATTCGGCAATACGGTTACAATCAGGTCTTTGGAGGTACCAGAACAGAGGGTGGGTTCCGGACCAGTAGGTATAATTGTATATTTTACCAGTGCCGGAACTGTAGCCCCGGCCGGAAGTGACAATGTTGCACTGATTGGTCCTGAACCTGAGCTTACTAATCCGGTAACAGTACCCGATGTAACGGTTGCAGTCCACTCAAAACTTGTGTTTTCAACATCAGAAGTTGGTATATAGTCAAAAGTTTGTCCTGAGCATATCGAATCGAACCCATTGCTTGTAATTGTTGGATGCTGGTTGACCATAATCATTACTGGATTACTTAGACCTTCAGAACAGGGAGGCGAAGCTGCTGCCCTTACAAACCAGGTGGTCTGGCTTAGTGGTCCGGGTGAATAATCCAAACCGGTCGCTCCTGAAATAGGCGGGCCAAAAGGACCCAATTCACTTATGGTGCTTTGCAGCCAGGTATATGTGTAATTGCCATTTCCTCCGGTGGGCAAAGCAGTGCTGGTTATTGAAGCAGGGGTTTCGCCCGCACATATCGTATCATTTTGAGCTATAATGCCGCCATAAATAGGATAATCGACCTGAACCCAGAAGTTTGCAACTTTTGAACACTGAGGATTTGAATTATTGATAGAAACTGCTTTTAATAAAGAAGAACCACTCAGCAATAGGGTGATAGGATTGGAATACATTGCCAGGGGAGGAACTGGTGGTAACCAATAGAATTCAGAGGCATTTGTATTCAGGGTCAGGGTAATGGGAGTGCCACTGCAAATCGGAGGGGTCGGATCGCTGGTAATATAGGCAGTAGGCAACGGATTTACTGTAATTGCAATGGTGTTTGATTTTGTAACACAACCTGAAACCATCAGATGGTAGTTTCCTGCAACTTTTGCCACAAGAATATTGCGCGTTGAATCTGTAATGAGACTGTTGTTTAGATACCATTGGTAAGTAACTCCTGATGAGGGTGTTGCAACCAATAATACAGAGTCACCGGCGCAGAATTTAACAGAATTGCCATTAATTACAGTTGGTGTTCCCGGACCAGGTACCGGAGTAATGACCGGTGGGCATTGTGCCAATGCACTGTTGTCAATATTTGAAATCGTAAGCCATACTGCCATTGTTAAAAACAACATCATCAGGCAGTCTTTTAATAATTTGTACAGATTGGCCATTTTCGTAATTTTTGATTATTCTGCTACTTAATTAGTGATTGTAACTTGTACGTAAAAAGAGCCTTGCAAGTTCGGAAAAGTTGCACGAATATGAAAGTTATTTTTTTAAATTTTTATTTATTTATCAGAATCAAAGCGAATTTAAAGTAAATAATCATTTTTTTATCTTAGTTTGATGTCAAAATGTTAATTTTGATTTTTTTACATGCATTATGAATGAATTGTATTCCAAATATTTAGCAAGTAAAGGTGTAACCACAGATTCAAGAAATATTAAGAAAGGCTGCATGTTTTTTGCATTAAAGGGAGAAAGTTTCGATGGCAATTTATTTGCTAATCAGGCAATTGAACAGGGTGCCAGTTACGCCGTAGTGGATAATCCCGGTTTAGTCGGAAATTTACAATGCATTCTGGTTCATGATGTGCTTGAAAGTCTGCAGCAATTGGCTGCTTTTCATCGTTCACAACTGCAGATTCCTGTAATTGGAATTACCGGAACAAATGGGAAAACATCAACAAAAGAATTGATAACATCAGTTTTATCACAAAAATACAATGTACACGCTACCAGAGGTAACCTCAATAACCATATTGGTGTACCTTTAACTATTTTGGGAATCAAACCTGAAACTGAAATTGCTGTAATCGAAATGGGTGCAAATCATTCAGGCGAAATTGCATTTTTATGTAACATCGCACGACCTGATTTTGGTATCATTACCAATATAGGCACTGCACATATTGAAGGTTTTGGTAGTTTACAGGGTGTTATAAATGCAAAAAGTGAATTGTACAATTATATCCGAATGGCCCGGGGCAGTGTATTTGTTAATTCGGATGATGATTTATTAATGAATCTGTCAGTAAACATTCAGCGAGAACTATATGGCTCGAATTCGCAAAATATTCAGGGGAAAATGATTGATAATAATCCGTTTCTTGAAATTGAATTGCAGGTTTTTGAAAAGAAACAACAAATTGAAACGCATTTGATTGGAGGATATAACCTGAATAATATACTTGCTGCTGCCTGCATTGGTCATTATTTTGGAGTATCAACTGATGCTGTTGCGCTTGCGATTGAGGGATACAAACCCCAAAATTTGCGGTCCCAGTTCCTTGTGACCGAACACAACAAATTGATAGTTGATGCATATAATGCCAATCCTTCAAGTATGGATGTTGCTTTAAAGAATTTTAATGATGTATCAGGTGATTGTAAAGTGTTGATTATTGGTGAGATGCTTGAGTTAGGTAAATTATCTGAACAAGAGCACACACTTTTGCTCGCGAAAATTGAAAAAATGCAAAAAGATATGGTTTTGCTTGTCGGAAAATCATTTATAAATAGTAAAATACCTGATGGATTTTTATGGTTTGAAAATGTGGAACTTTTAAAGGCGCATTTGCAGAAAAACCCGTTGGCAGGCAAATTGATTTTATTAAAAGGCAGCCGTGGCAATAAACTTGAAAAACTGCTGGATGTACTCTGAGAAAAAAAATGTAA
>CAZKCK010000130.1:5669-11919 GCA_964550695.1 uncultured Bacteroidales bacterium
TTGTATCGTGCCGATGCCAGAACTTTTGCACAGTTTCATGCATCGTTTGGGCATTATCTGGGTGTTCAGGTTGCCCGGTTTGTAAAAACCACCGGCTTCCATCCTGATTTTGTTGCTTCGCACGGGCATACTGTTTTTCATGATCCCGGAGCCGGGTTTACCTCACAGATTGGCGACGGGGCTTCAATAGCAATTGAAAGCGGTTTTCAGGTTGTGTGCGATTTCAGGTCAACCGATGTGGCTGCCGGGGGGCAGGGTGCACCGCTGGTTCCCATTGGTGATAAATTGCTGTTTCCTTCATGGGACGCCTGTTTGAATATTGGCGGAATTGCCAACATTTCATTCGATGTAAGCGGAGACCGGATTGCGTATGATATTTGTCCGGCAAATATGGTGCTGAATTTTCTGGCTGCTAAACTTGGTCATTCATTCGATGATAACGGTTTGCTTGCATCATCAGGTAAAGTTTTGCCCGGTTTGCTGGAAGAGTTGCTTACGCTGGATTATTTCCATCAATCGTATCCGAAGTCACTTGGCAGAGAATGGTTTGAGGAGAAAATCATGGGTCTTATCCGTGAATATTCAGAATCATCAGTACCTGATTTGCTGTGTACTTTTACTGAAATGATTGCTGTGCTTGTGTCGAAAGAAGTTCATGCGGGGCAGATTCATAATATGCTGGTTACAGGTGGCGGGGCACATAACGGCTATTTATTGCAACGATTACGATATCACTGTGCCTGTGAACTCGAAGTTCCTGATGCGATGATTGTGAATTATAAAGAAGCCTTAGTGTTTGCTTTTTTAGGATTGTTACGGATGAATAATCAGTATAACTGCCTTTCTTCAGTTACCGGAGCCTGCAGGAATGTAACAGGAGGTGCTGTTTATCTGCCATAAAAAATTACTGAAGTGAATTATTTTTATTCATGACAACTTCATGGCAATGCATATTTGCAGGAATCAGTTTACATTTGCCGTAAAGATAAAATAACCTGAAACTCATTTCAGGATTAACTTTTTGAATCGTCACCAAATCATAATTATTTTATTATCAAATGGATAAAACAATGGTAATTGGCGTGAGCCAAAGCCCTGCACGTTACGCCAATCTTGCAGTCAGCTCACTTCTTGAGCATGGTTATCAGGTTGTTGCACTTGGCAGGCAGGCGTTTGTTTTTAAGGGGGTGGAAGTGATGAGCGGAATGCCAGCTATAACAGGTATTCATACGGTTACACTATACATCAACCCGTTTTTGCAACAGGCATATTATCAATATATCCTGAATCTTAAACCAAAACGTATTATTTTCAATCCTGGAACTGAAAACCCTGAATTTCAAAAAATTGCTGAATCTGCCGGAATTCTGGTGCAGGAAGACTGCACGCTCGTGTTGCTTTCCACGGCTCAGTATTAAATAGTTCCCGGGCAATTTAAAATTTTTTGTACTTTCGCCCGTTAGATTAATTGTGGCCAAAAGTGGATTGTTTGAAATAACAGAATGCTGATGAAAAAGATTTTTTTGGTTTTATTGTTTGTAATTGCTTTGTTTTCAGGGCTAAGGGCCCAAATTGGTATACGGTTCGAAAAAGATACAACCTGTCGTCTTGATACGGTGCTTGTTCCAATGAAAGTTATTGATCTGCAAGGTGCTACTTCATTTAATTTTGAATTTACATTTGATCCTTCTATCCTTAAATATGACAGCCTGTTCTGGCAAAATCCCGTTTATGCTCCCCGGCCTATCGTTGATACCTTTATTGCCCCGAATCGTATCCGGATTTCGTGGGATTCTACGCTCGCAATACTTTTTGGTGATGGTGATCTGGTTGTGGTTCAATTTACCGCCATCAATTCCGGTAGTTCAACTCTGACGTATGATGTTGCTGATTCATGGGTTCGCAATCCGGCTGGTGCCAATTTGCCTGTTTCGTTTACTGATGGCTCTGTTTATGTAAAACCTTCAGGAATAACCTATAGCCTTTCGCAAATTATGGAAGGTTGCCGTAAGGAAAACAAAGGCAGATATTCCATTTCAATTACTTCAGGCATTGAGCCTTATCAAATTGACTGGAACGGTGGCTTCCTCAACCCCGGAGTTGATACTGTGGTGCTGGGCCTTACAGGGGGTGAACATCTGTTAACTATTGTTGATGGAAATGGCTGTAATTATGATACAACCTATATGGTTAAAGTTAAAAAGGCTCCAAAAATTCATTTTACCAATGAGCCTGACTCGGTGTTTTTGCAAAAACCTGAAATACAGTTTACTTCAAACATCGATTCATTAATCAGTGTGGGGGAAGATGTGTATAGCTGGCAATGGAATTTTGGCGAACCAGACTCATCAAAGTCAACCGAAATGAGCCCAAAACATTTTTTTAACAGTGCGCTTACCGCTTATGCATCAAAAAAATATGATTACCCGGTGAAACTTTGGGCTATTAATGATGATGGCTGTGATACCGCCGTTGTTAAAATTGTGAAACTTCATAAGTCCGAAGTGAAAGTTCCTTCAGTTTTTACCCCGAATGCTGACGGGTTTAATGATATTTTAATTATACAGATTGATGGTAAAACTGATCTGGAACAGGCAAAACTCTCCAAGTTCTATCAACAAACTGAATTTGTGGTTTTTAACCGCAATGGGAAAAAAGTATACGAGAGCAATGATTATCAAAACAACTGGAATGGTGACGGAATATCAGACGGTACCTACTTTTATGTGCTCAAATGTATCGGGTTTTATGGTACCGAAACTTTTCAGGGAGTCATTACGGTGTTGGGAAGCCGGCAGTGATCGTTCACCGTTTGCTGTACATCGTCAGTAAATTAATTTGTTATTTCCTCCATGGCTGATTATCTGGATGCAATTGCCTTTCTTGCTTTAAATGCACCTGTAGTGGATGTTCGTTCTCCTGCCGAGTTTAGCCATGGCCATATTCCGGGAGCGCTGAATATCCCTTTATTTACCGATGATCAAAGAGCTGTGGTAGGAACCCTGTATGCGCAATCCGGAAAACAGGCTGCCGTAATTAAAGGGCTCGAGTTTGCAGGCCCTGCATTGCATAAATTTGTAAAACAAGCACTTGAAATTTCAGACCACGGATTGCTGAATGTGTATTGCTGGCGTGGAGGAATGCGCAGCGCGGCAATGGCATTCCTGTTTGAAACCGCCGGAATTAAGGTAAATGTGCTTCATGGAGGTTACAAGGCTTTTAGAAACCATGTACTGGATTTTTTAGCGCAAAAGTTTAATCTGCAGGTGATTGGAGGAATGACCGGAACTGGAAAAACAGAGGTGCTTTATGAACTGAATAAAATTGGTGAACAGGTGGTTGACCTCGAAGGACTTGCAAATCATCGGGGCTCTGCATTTGGTTCATTTGGAATGGATTCACAACCGTCATCAGAGTTTTTCAGCAACCTTCTGTGGAAACAAATGTCGCAATTTGATGAACACAGGCCGGTTTGGATTGAAGACGAAAGCATTTCAATAGGTTCATGTTTTATACCTGATCATTTTTTCAACCTGATGCGTGCTGCAACGATGCATGTGATCAACCTGCCTGTTGAAGAGCGGGTTGAAAAACTTATCACAGCTTATGGTAATTTTGATCAGACCTTGCTGACTCTGGCAATTGGTAAAATCCGAAAACGACTCGGGAATGATAAAGCCGACGAGGCTGTTGGATGTGTACTTTCGGGCAATCTGTCCCGGGCAGTTATCATTGTATTATCATATTATGATAAA
This sequence comes from uncultured Bacteroidales bacterium, assembly GCA_964550695.1. Taxonomy (GTDB): domain Bacteria; phylum Bacteroidota; class Bacteroidia; order Bacteroidales; family TTA-H9; genus CAZKCK01. The sequence continues at coordinate 9,425 of CAZKCK010000130.1, forward strand.
GCATATGCACATTCAATGCAGTCACGCACTGGGCAAATTGAAGTACTGGATGCAGCAGGGCGTAACCCTTTGGAAATTGCGAAAATGCTCTTGTAAACATCCGTTTAACAAAACATTGCACTGAATTAGCAGTTTGCTCCATGGCGTATTTGCTGTCACCTCATCCTCAACTATCAGGAGGTGTTGACTTTTTATTTTTATTCGTTATATTTGTGGTGGCATAATACGTAGACCTTTTTGTTTAAACTTCATGGTTTTAAATTAGTCGCGGATTTTTGTCATCTGTAATCAATTACAATGTAATAAGAAAATCACATGAAATACTGCTGGATTCTTGACAATGGTCATGGGGTTGACACGGCTGGCAAGCGTTCTCCTGTTTTGCCTGATGGAAGGCAACTGCTTGAATATGAATTTAACAGGGCGGTGGTTAACAGTCTTGCTGCACTTTTAAATAATGCAGGATTCAGTTACCAAATACTGGTTCCTGAATTGGTTGATGTATCGCTTGCTGAACGGGTGAACAGGGCAAATGCCTTGTCAGGTCAGCCACGAAGGTTGATTTCAATTCATGGGAATTCAGCCGTTAATGAACTTGTATGGCATTCTGCCACAGGGATTGAAACCTTCCATTACCCCGGAAGTCAGACAGGAGCAGAACTGGCCGAAGTTTTTCAGCGGCATTTGATTGCCGGCACCAAATGGAGAAACAGAGGTGTAAAAACCGATAAATTTTATATTCTGCGCCATTCCAATATGCCCGCAATACTTACCGAAAATGGTTTTTATTCAAATCTGAACGAATGCACCTGCATGCTCGAAAAGGGATGGCGTGATGTGATTGCACTTGCGCATTTTAATGCCATTGCCGAAATTGAAAATGCAACGGTTTAATCAAAGTTAAACAGTTTGGTTATGGACAACAGTAAAACACTTAAAATCATTCTGATATTTGTGCTTCTGGCTGTGGTAGTGAATTTTGCATTCAACCTGTTTACTGTAAGCCAAATACGGTCAGTAAAAACGGATATTAAAGCAGCCCGTGAAAATATCTCTAAAGCAACCGAAAGTCTGATTTCTGCCAGATCATCTGTCGATTCACTTCAGTTATTGATGCAGAAAGCACAATCTGACCTGAATGTTTTAAACAGGCAGGTGGATAATCTGAACGTTGTAATGAAAAGCAGGATTGGTCAGATTGACCGGAATATTGATAACCTGTTGAAAGACATGCGGAAAAGGCATGATGAACTGATAAAGCTTCAGAATGAATTATTAAAACTTCAGGAATGAAAACGTTAATTGTTTATTTCAGCATATTGTGGATGGTTTTATTCGGTTTTGATCAGCATATCATGGCCCAGAAGGTTTTTGCTTCGTGCGGACCCTTCGACAAACCACTGATTGTACGGTTAAATGAGATGGTTTATATCAATTGCGATTCAGCGGTCATTATCACGAAATATCGTTATGAGTTGTATGAAAAAGCCCGAAAGGCAGTATTGAATTATGACCCGGCCTATTATGAGCAGATCATTACTGCATTTGATGAAAAAGGTAAGCTTTTAGAGCTCTGGGCTGACTCTCTGAATATTACATATAATGCCCTGAGTAAATCCTATGCCGGAACCATAGTGCAATCGGAAGCAAAGCTTGGTATGATTGAAACCCGGTTGACCGATGCCACGAAAAATCTTGAAAATGCGAAAGTGAATCTCGATGATGCACTCAAAAGTCTCAATAAAGCCCGCTGGGAAAAATGGCTCTGGGCCGCCGGCGGAATTGTGGTAGGAGGCGCAATTGTTGGAGCACTTCATTAATGTTGAATTTTTAATTATAAATTTTTAATTTTTAATGAAAAGATTTTTTTTGCTAATAGATTCAATTTCTTACAGTTAATAAGTATGAATGGAATAAAACGGATTGAACCATGATTACCATCTACCTTTTACCTTTTGCCTTTTACCTTTCACCCTTGGCTTCGGCAGGCTCAGCCACCGGGTTCTGTTTACCATTCACCCCCACCCTCATTCTTCGGTTGGGCAAGCTTCACCTTTCACCCAATTTTTAAACTAAACTCTTATGCCACAAAAAATTACCAAAGTATCTGAAAAATGTATCCGACTCATAGAGCATTTTGAATGTGGAGGCGATGTTACCAAATACCTGAAAGCCTATAAATGTCCGGCAGGGGTATGGACCATCGGCATCGGTACAACTTATTATTCCGACAGTACAAAGGTTAAAGAAGGTGATATCTGCACGCCTGAGCAGGCCTATGCCTATCTTCAGCATGAACTCGCCTCAACTGAAATTAAGGTTGACTCTTTTGCAACTGATAGGGTTACCCAGCAACAGTTTGATAGCCTGGTGAGTTTTGCCTACAACGTGGGAACAGGCAACCTAAAGGCTTCAACATTGCTGAAAAAGGTTAATCTTAATCCCGCTGATCCGGAAATTGAGAAGGAGTTCAATAAATGGGTGTATGCCAAGGG
>CAZKCK010000131.1:0-1895 GCA_964550695.1 uncultured Bacteroidales bacterium
CACCCCGGCCGGTGCTGGGCAGGCGTTGCCGTAATAACAAGTCCGGGAACTTTAGGGGTTTCAATTCTTTTTGACTCCCAGCTGTCAAGCCCGGTAATGCCTTTGATGGCTCTTGCCGCCTGTTTTGTAGATACGATTAACGGCACCGAAGATAAAAATGCTCTTCCGGCTTTGTCCAGATTGTCTTTGTGCTGGTGATGACTCAGAAGTACGAGGTCAGTGCCAACCAGCGCAGTAACCGGTAATGCGGGATTCCCGGTTTTACATGAAACGGCACCGAAACCATGATGATAACACCTACCGGCAAAATCCAGTGTAGGGTCAGTAACTATCTTAAATCCATTGATTTCGAGTAAAATACAAGCAGTATCAATATGTGTAATGCGTATTTCCATGCATAATATCAGATTGGTTCCGAAAGTTGCAAGATTTCAACGAAAGTACAAAATTAACCGTGCTTATCAGCAAGCGATTACCTGAACCATTTTTTACGGGTGCTGTTGCCAGCCGGTTTCGGACCTGTATAACCCGGTTTTCCTCTGCCGCGCTGCTGTTTTACTTCTTTAACCGGGTGGTTGTCAATCAAAGGGAAAGGATGTTCTGCAATTACCGGAATCCGTTTTGAAATCAGTTTCTCCACATCCCTCAGGTATGGAATTTCTTCAGCATCACAGAATGATAGTGCGGTTCCTTTTGCTCCTGCCCTGCCTGTGCGGCCAATGCGGTGAACATAGGTTTCGGCAATATTCGACATTTCGAAATTGATCACATATTCAAGGTCATCCACATCTATTCCACGGGCAGCAATATCCGTTGCAACCAATACACGCGTGGTCTGGGCCTTGAAATTGGCCAGAGCGCGCTGCCGTGCATTCTGGGCCTTGTTGCCATGAATGGCTTCTGCTTTGACGTTGTGGTTCAGCAGAACCTTCACAACTTTATCAGCGCCGTGTTTGGTACGGGTAAACACCAATGCCGTACGAATTTTCTTATCTTTCAGTACTTCAAGCAACAGCGCGTTTTTATTGCCTTTATCCACAAAATAAACGGCTTGCTTAATAATATCTACCGTTGAAGAAACGGGTGTGACCATTACTTTGGCAGGATTATGCAAAATTGTGGCAGCAAGTCTGATGATATCCGGAGGCAAAGTTGCCGAAAAGAAAAGCGACTGGCGCTCTTTTGGCAGCATGGCTATGATTCTTTTTACGTCGTGAATAAAACCCATATCGAGCATACGATCGGCTTCATCCAACACAAATATTTCAACATCGTGCAGGGTAAGAAATCCCTGATTGATGAGGTCCAGCAGTCTGCCGGGTGTAGCCACAACAACATCAACGGTGCGGCGCAGGGCTGCGGTCTGGGGTTCCTGACCAACTCCCCCGAAAATAACAGTATTGCTGATTCCGGTATGACGGCCGTAAGCATTAAAGCTCTCACCTATTTGAAGTGCCAGCTCACGGGTTGGGGTTACAATTAAACTACGGATTTTTTTCTTTTTTTCGTTTGTTTTCACTGCACTTAGTAATTGCAGTATCGGGATTGCAAAAGCAGCGGTTTTTCCGGTACCGGTCTGGGCACAGCCAAGCAGGTCGGTACCTTGTAAAATGATGGGAATGGCTTCTGCCTGAATGGGTGTTGGTATTGTATATCCTTCTTCCTGAACCGCTTTTAATATGGGTTCAATGATATTTAAAGATTGAAATTGCATTTAGATTTGATAATGTTAATATTTTTCTTCGTCAGGCTTGTAACTCTCTGTCTTATTTTCGATTGTAGCGTCCTATTGTGTAAACGAAGAATTGTGTGATTAGCCGGTACATAAAAACCGGATTGTGGTTTCTCTTCTCAGAAAAATCTGCTGCAAAGGTAAGGTATTTTACAACACGCTG
>CAZKCK010000131.1:1995-5918 GCA_964550695.1 uncultured Bacteroidales bacterium
ACCAACAATTTACCTTCCTGACTATACCATTTGGCTATTCCATTATGCTGACCATTCAGATATTGCGATTCTTCCTGTAGTTTGCCATTGTCATAAAATATTTTCTTCAGACCATCGGGCACACCGTTTTTGAACCAGACCTCAACCTGAGGTTTTGCGCCGGCACCATAATTTACCGAGCGTCCATGAAGTTTATCATCTCTGAAATATTCCTCTACTGTTATACTTCCTCTTTTATCAATACCCAGGTGCAAACCGTTCTTTTTACCATCTCTGTACGTAAGTATCTCACTGATAAAATCTTCCTTGTATGAATTACGCCAGATTCCCTGCTTCAGTCCGTCAACATAATAGCCACGGGCTGTGATATCGAACATTTTTTCTTCCCAGTAACCGGTACGTTTGCCATTGACATCGGTCTTGTTTTTAATTGTATCACCTTCAATGTTAAATGATTGAGCCTGAACTCCAGCAAATGCAATTATAAATGAAATAATAACTACGAAGCGTTTCATGGTGTTTTGAAAATTATGTTTTATGGTTGCAAATTTATACTGAAATTTTATTCCTCAGCCAGTTTTCCTGTTAAATCATAAGTATCTGCAGAGGTGATTTCAACATGACTGAATTTTCCGATCACGGGAACTTTTCCGAAAGCCCTGATAAGCACTTCGTTATCGACTTCGGGTGAATCAAATTCAGTCCGTCCCACAAAATAATTGCCTTCTTTACGGTCAATCAGAACCTTAAAAGTTTTTCCAACTTTGGATTCATTGTTACGAAGTGCAATTTCTGACTGAACCTCCATCAGCCTTGAAGCCCTTTCCTTCTTGATTTCTTCGGTGATATCATCTACAAGATCATACGCCGCAGTATCTTCTTCGTGTGAATAGGTAAACACCCCAACCCTGTCGAATGCTGTTTCACGCACAAACTGCAGAAGTTCTTCAAACTCTTCCTCAGTTTCGCCCGGATAACCAACAATAAATGCGGTGCGGATAGCTGCACCCGGAACTTCGTTTCTGAACCTGCTGATTAGCTGAGTAGTTTCTTCTCGTCCTGCCCCACGTTTCATTGATTTGAGGATACGCTCTGAAATATGCTGCAGCGGTATATCAATGTATTTACAAATATTACTGCGTTCAGCCATCAGGATCAGCAGATCATCAGGGAAAGAAGCCGGAAACAGGTAATGCAGCCTGATCCATTCAAAAAGTCCGGAATCTGACAATTGACGTACAAGTTCCGTAATTGCTTGTTTTTTATAAATATCGATGCCATAGTAAGTCAAATCCTGAGAAATAAGCAATAGCTCCTTCACACCTTTAGCTGATAAATAGCGGGCTTCGGTCATGATGTCTTCGATGGTTCGCGACTTGTGCTTCCCCCGGATGAGCGGAATGGCACAAAATGAGCAGGAACGGTCGCAGCCTTCGGCAATCTTCAGGTAAGCAAAGTGCCCCGGCGTACTCAATACCCGTTCACCCAACAATTCGCGGCGGTAATCGGCACCGAGCAAAGTGGTAATCTTTGCCATGTCATTTACACCAAACCAGGCATCAACCTCAGGAATTTCTTGCTTCAATTCATTTTTATAACGTTCGGAAAGGCAACCCATCACGATTATTTTTTTAACCTGACCGGTATTTTTGGCCTCTGCATAGCGCAGGATGGTATCAATCGATTCCTGTTTGGCATCTCCAATAAAGCCACAGGTGTTAATTACAATAGTGCCGGCATCGTCGGTATTGCCCTCATGTTCCACCGGTAAATTCCCGGCTTTTAGTTGCCCCATCAGGTTTTCAGAATCAACAATGTTCTTTGAGCAACCCAGGGTAATAATATTTATTTTACGGTTATGTGTACGTGTCTTCAATGTGTATTGTTCAGGTTATGGTTAAAATGGAAAAAACGTTCCTTAATGGAATCCGACACAGGTCTGATTCTTGAAATTACTTCATTTTTATTGATTGTAAGCAAATGCCGGTCTTTCATTACAACTTTTCCGTTGATCAGCAGCGTAAGAATATCAGATGACTGCATACTGTAAACGATATGTGAATAGATATTGTACAGGGGCACCATATGCAACTGGTTCATTTGCACCAGCATTAAATCAGCACATTTGCCAATCTCAACTGACCCGATTAAATGATCCACACCCAGTACACGGGCACCTCCAATGGTGGCCATTTCCACCATTTGCTTGGCATTGCATGCAGTGGGGTCTGATTCAAGCATTTTACCAACCAGCGAAGTTGTACGCATTTCGCGCAGCACTTCCAGATTGTTGTTGCTGGCAGCCCCATCGGTACCGAATCCGAGATGAACTCCACGTTTCAGCATCTCATTCACACGTGCAAAACCGGAAGCAAGTTTCAGGTTGCTCTGTGGATTGTTCACGACCCTCACTCCACGGGCTGCTGTAAGTTCAATTTCTTCATCCGTCAGATGAACCATGTGGGCGGCAATCAGATTTTGGTTAAACATACCCAGCGATTCCATATACTTTACGGGCCTCATTCCGGTGCGTGCAATACATTCATTTACTTCCACTTCAGTTTCTGAAAGATGTATCTGCACAGGGATGTGGTGCTTTTCTGAAAGCGCTTTTATCCGCATCAGATACGGTATTGAACAGGTATAAATGGCATGTGGTGCCAGCGACAGTTTAATCAGTTCATCACCTTTCCATTTGCTGATCATGCCTTCGGTGTATTCAAGCCCTGCGTCGGCCGATTTGCAGTTGGGAGTTGGGAAGTCAAAAATACCTTCACCGGCAAGCATACGCATACCAGCTCTTTTGCTGATTTCAGCTATGATATCTTCAAAAAAATACATATCTGCAAACATCACTGTACCCGACTCAATCATTTCGGCTATAGCAAGTTCAGCAGCGATAGCTACATTTGCAGGTGTGGCAAATTCTGCCTCAGCAGGCCAGATATATTCCTCCAGCCATTCCTTCAGCGGAAGGTCATCGGCAAAACCCCTGTACATACTCATGGCCACATGTGAATGTGCATTTACAAAACCCGGCATCACCAGCATACCTGTAGCATCAATCACCTCAGCAGCTTCCCATGATTCAAATACCTCTGATGCAGGCAAAACAGCAACAATAAGATTATTATTGACAACTACAGAATAGCCATGCAGAATCCGTGATTCACGGTCAATGGTAACTATCAGTCCGTTGTGGATAATGATTCCTGCTTTATTTTTCATATGCATGCGTTTTTACCAAACGATTTCACTTTCCTTTACTTCAATTCTCACGATGGCATACCCTTTCCAAACCTCACGGGCTGCATGAATAATAGCTACAAGCACCGATGTCATTCCAAGTAAAAACATGATCATTGCAACCAGTTGAAAACCATGAAAATTTGTTATTGCCTCCAGTCCGATTGCCAATGAGCTAAGCACAAAACAAGCCACGGCCATCGTATAAAAAAACACTGCATTCCTGACCAGTTTTACCCTGAACTCAAATTTCTCGACCTGCATCTGAATGCTGTTGAGTCTCTTCTTCTGGTCATCATCAAGGCCATCCTTTTTATGCATTGAAATCAAACGACGTTTTTCTTCCTCGAGTGTACGTATACGGTTCACCACCAGGCTGTACTTGTTATGAATACCCAGCAGCAGCAGTCCACAGGCCGAAATCATAATGCCCGGTGCCAGCATGGCCTGAATAAGGTTTACGGAGTTAAAATCTAACATTTTCATTTATTTTAGGAGCCGCAAAGGTAAGGGTTTTGGATGTGACTATTTGTAAATGACAGTATCCCGGGAAATGAACCTGTTGCATGCCTCTGGTTTACAATTGCATCGGTTCACGCAAAGTTAAGGATTTAAAAAACCGGGAAGCTAAGTCGTGTATCGCTGTTTGCTTAGCGGATACTACTAAAAAAAGCTGC
>CAZKCK010000131.1:5928-11901 GCA_964550695.1 uncultured Bacteroidales bacterium
AAGGGTTTTGGATGTGACTATTTGTAAATGACAGGATCGCGCGAAATGAACCTGTTGCATGCCTCTGGTTTACAATTACATCGGTCCCCGTAAAGATAAGGAATAAAGAAAACAGGGAAGGAAGCTAAGTCGTGTATCGCTGTTTGATTAGCGGATGGTATTAAAAAAAGCTGCCATTGCTGACAGCTTTTAATATTGAAAAGGATTTTTCTAGTTTTTTATCAACTTTCGGTAAATAATTCCGGTTGATGTTTCAAGTTTTAGCAGATATAAACCATTGCTGAGTGCTGAAATATCAATAACAGTTCCCGGGAAAACAACATCAGCAGTATATACCTGATTGCCTGTGGTATTCATAATACTCAGCAATCCTCCCGTATTGGTTTCAATTGTAAAATTGGAATGTGCAGGGTTCGGAAAAATATTAAAGATTGCTGTTGGGTTTTCGGGAATTCCAACTCCTGAATCACAACTAATGGTAGCTTCCCAGCCCGGAGCACTGCCGAAGTTGTTTGACAGGAATTCAAAAGTCAGGGCACCATCTTCGCTTGAAGATACCACATTGCCCGGTGAATCCGTTCCGCAGAAAGTTCCCTTGAGCGGAGAAGAAACTGAGGCTCCGTTATATATCTTTAAATAGTCAATGGAACACTCAAAACTGCTTTCAATGTCAAATGAACTAAAGATCACTCTGACTTTTTTCCCGGTTTCAGCAGGTTCAAAAGTCAGAATCTTGTGGTAGTTTGGTGAATAATTGTAATCCGGGCCACCGTCATCATAAAAATTTCCTTCACAGCTCGTTACCGTGGTTTCGTTACCCATAAGATATTGATTGCCAACCAGAATATAATGTTTCTTGGTAAGCGTGTTGTTAGAAGTTCCATTTGATGCTGTTTGTGTAACATCATAAACACCTTCATTGTTATAAATGATTCCTGTAGGATTCTGAACATTGGAGGTAGATGGATTTCCGCCGGTAAATGTCCATTGCCAGTTATTGGCGCCACCAACCGACTGATCAGTAAAATCAACCGCGTTTCCTGCCTGAATGTTTGTTGCATTGGCCGTAAAACCGGCATAAATGCCATAAGGTCTGAGCTGAACATCCTTTACCACCAGATTATAATTTGTGACACTGATATTGCTTACGGTTTTGGTAACATATCCGGGTGCTGAAAATTCGAGTGTCCATGTTCCGCCTTTGATGGGGCGGTGATAATCGCCATATGGCAATGCTGAATACACCCATGAACTGTCGGTGTCATGATTTTTTACAAATACCTGGGCTTTAATTGGTTGCCCTGTAATTGAATCGGTGACAATGCCTCTGATTCCAAAATTTACCTGTTCAATATAATTGAGCATCGAGCGGTAATTGGCTTCCCAAAGGGTAGGCAGCGAAGCTGCAGGGTAAAGTTTAGCATTTGAAACTTCAATGGTTACCTCACGGCATTGCTGAAAATAGTTCATATAGTCCTGCCTTCCGCCAGTTATTCGATACCAGGCATATCCATTCGTAACACCAGTACCAAAATCATTGAAATAGCCGGATGGACCATGAGCCTGGGCAGTATCGGCATACTCGTTCGATACCAGCACCCACCATGAGTCGTCAGCCGCTAACCGGCTCCAGGTATCCCAGGGGTAGTTCATCAATTCAGCACCACCATGGTAGTTGGCCGATGCTGTGATATGATTATCAGTAGCAAAATCCATAAATTCCAAGGTTTCCTGTTGCCAGGGATTGCCATCAGGGTGTGGCCCATCGGCAGGATCAGGAAAATTGCGGTTAACATCCACAAAATTTGCATTGTAACGTGTAGCTCCATAAACGCTGTTATTTCCTCCGGCATAAGTACCATCAGGATTGGCCAGGGGATTGATCAGGATTTCGATATTATCAACCATATTGGTAATCCTTGGATCAGTTCCATAATTGGTTAGTAAATAATCAATTAACCGTAAGCAGAGAATAAAACCGCCTGTTTCATCACCATGTATGCTTGAAGTGTAAAAAAACTGTGGCTTACTTGTATTAACCGAACTTGTTACTTTGGCAGCCAATAGCTTACGGCCTTCGCCTGATGTACCAAAATCAATAATCTGGCACAAATTGGGATAATTCGTTGCATAAGCACTCATCATATCAAGATAACCCTGATAAGTGGGATAGGTGTTCCAATCGTTCGTAGCTTTCAGGTTTTTATAATCACTCATGGGCTGTTCTGATTCTCCCGGCGGAGGCAAAACCTGATATTTCAGGCCATAAGTCAGAAATTTGTCAAATTCCCTGCGGTTGGCATACGCTTTTACTACGCCATTATCAAAAGCATCTATTGAAATTATTTTGGTAAGTTCAAGGATTTGCTCCGGTTGTGAAATGGTAAAGGTAAAGTAGACTTCACCCCTTCGTGCAAGTATTTCGTCAGCATTCAGAGCTTGTGCAAAAAGTGATGTAAACAGCGTAGAGATACTTAACAAAAAAAGTAGAACCAGTTTTTTCATAGGTCGGTAAAATTGTTTTAACAGGTTAAATTTGGCTTAGTTGGTTATATTTTTTTATAATTCGTTGTTTGATTACCGGGTTTACGGGAACAAGCGGCAACCTGAGATAATTCTGACAAAGGCCTGCACTGCTGAGTGCTGCCTTGGCTCCGGCCGGACTACCATCGGCAAATAGAAGGTTAATAAAATCAAACATTTCAAAATGCAGTTTTCTTGCAGATTCAAAATCATGTTTCAGTCCCAATCTGACCATTTCTGAGAATTTGCCGGGCAACACATTTGCAGCAACAGAAATCACTCCGGAGGCTCCAAGCATCAACAGTGGAAGCGTGAGGTTGTCATCACCTGAAATAACCATGAAATTATCAGGTTTGTGCATTAATACCTGTGTAATCTGGTCCATATTGCCCGATGCCTCCTTAATAGCGGCTATATTTTCATGCTCTGCCAGCCTGAGGGTTGTGTCGGCAAGCATATTGCTTCCGGTGCGTCCGGGTACATTGTACATGATCAGTGGTACACGGCTCGAATCGGCCAAAACCCTGTAATGTTCAACAATACCTGATTGCTGAGGTTTATTGTAATAGGGTGAAACAGAAAGTATTGCATCAATGCCTTCATAATCGGTTGATTTGAGTTTATCTGCCACATCTTTTGTGTTATTTCCTCCAATCCCGAGCACCAATGGCAACTTACCGGCATTGACAGTTTTTACAAAACTGACAAGTTCTGTTTTCTCCGCAGCAGAAATAGTGGCAGATTCACCGGTAGTACCTAAAATCACAAGGTATTCAACTCCACGCTCAGTAATATTACTGATTATTTTCTGAAGTGATTTGTAATCAATTGCACCGGTACGGGTAAATGGTGTTATCAGGGCAACACCGGTTCCTTTCAGTTTGTTGTACATTTTATTCCTGATTAATTATTTTAACGTATTGAAATACAGTATCTATAAATTCTGATATGGGTTGATCGGTTTCATGTTTGATTAAAAGATCAAATATTTTTTCGTTCTGCTGACTTGTTTCTCCCGCTTTTAATCCGGCATTTGCAGAAACGGCAATATATTTTACCGGAATAAGGTCTGACAGGCTTAAATCAATCAGAATGTCATAATTTTCACTGAGAAACGAACCGGTTTTTTCTGGTTTTGGAATCAGGTTCCACCGAAGGTCCTTGCTGCACAAACACTCTGATCCTCCTTTTGGGGTAAAATTTTGCGGAATAGTTTTATTGCCTGTATATCCCAATCTCGATACTTTTTTACCGGATTTCAGAAGGTGTTGCTCAAGAAGATTTGCAGCTTCAACGGATTGATCTTCATCAATAAGATACAGAAGAGCCACCTTTGAGGAGTTCTCAAAACTCGTGTATTTCCTTGAACGGGAAGTACTTTTTAACAGTGCATTCAGGGCCCTGTTGCCAAAATAAAGACGGATTTTTTGTATAAAATTCACTTGTATATTTATCGGTTCCACTTATTACTCGGTAACTGATAACCACTTAATTCACTATGGTTGCCCGAAAAAGCAAGAAATCAGGTACGAAATACGAATACACCAACTTACAACATTTTAACCATTTATAACGCTTATTTCAAAGTTATAATTGATGCCGTAAAATTAGTTAAAAAACGCTTGGCCTGCATAATTCGTATAGTGGGTTAAATTAAGATTTTTACAAAATACAGCAATTCAGTTACCGGCAAATACTTAATTTTACCGGCAAATCAATTGTATTGAAAATTACTTTTCTTGGAACCGGCACTTCACAGGGTGTTCCGGTTATTGCTTGTAAATGCACTGTGTGCACCTCCCCTGACAAACGTGATCAACGCTTGCGCTCCTCTGTACTGATAACAATTGGCGACCAAAATCTGATTATCGATACTGGTCCCGATTTCCGGCAGCAAATGCTCGTAAATAAGGTTGATCACCTTGATGCTGTTTTAATTACGCACGGCCACAAGGACCACATTGGCGGCCTGGATGATATCAGAGCATTTAATTATGTGCATAAAGGTGCGGTGGATGTATATGCTGCCGATGATGTTCATGAAGACATAAAACGTGACTTTTATTATGCCTTTGCTGAACACAAATACCCCGGTGTACCCGAAATTAACCTGCATACCATTCACAATCACCCATTTCTGGTAGGTACCACTTTGGTTATACCTGTTGAAGTGCAGCATCACCATTTGAAAGTTTTTGGATTCAGAATTGGAAACTTTGCCTATATAACCGATACTTCATACATTTCTCCCGAGTCGATGGCAAAGTTATTAAATCTTGATATACTGGTTATTAATGCATTGCGTATTAAATCGCATATTTCTCATTTTAGTCTGGGCGAAGCACTTGAGGTAATCGAAAAACTGAAGCCAAAAAAATCCTATCTGACGCACATCAGCCATAAGCTCGGACTTTACGCCGAGGTTGAAAAACAACTACCGGAATCGGTTTATCAGGCATATGACGGATTACAGATTTTGACGGAGGAAAATTGATTTTCTGAGCTTTCCGTTTTTTTAAATCGCAATCCAATATCATTGTGAAGCTAGCCGGTTACTGAGCCGGGAAGATTTCAGCGTGTCACCTTTAATCACTAATTTTGAAAACTTATTATTTATCTGATATTCATGTGTAAAAAATATATCAAATTTTTCGCAATTATTGTAACGGGCATAACCCTGATTAGCTGGGGATCAACCGGTCACCGCAGAATCAGCCATGATGCTGCCCTTTCCTACTCACAAGACATGGTACAGTTTAATGCCTGGACAAATATTCTTACCGAACACGCCTCAGACGCTGATTATCGTAAAAGTGAAGATCCTTCAGAATCACCCAAACATTATATCGATATTGATAATTACAATGAGTTTAATACAACCGGTCGTATTCCCCAGACCCTTGACTCGGTTATTGCATTGTATGGTGCCTCAGATGTTATTGATAACGGAATATTGCCCTGGGCAACCATCACAACTTATGACTCACTCAGAAGCTGCTTTATGCGTGGCGACTGGTCAAAGGCAGCACTTGTGGCATCTGATCTCGGGCATTATGTGGCTGATGGTTTTATGCCGCTTCATATTACACGCAATTACAATGGTCAATTGACCGGCAATTCTGGTATACATTCAAGATTTGAATCTTCGATGATTAATGCAAACAACAACAATATTATTTATTCAGGCACTCCGGTCACAGCTATTCAGAACGTTAACCAATACATATTTGATTACCTTTATTATAACCATGTTTTTGTTGATTCAATTCTGGAGGCAGACAACTACGCCAAAAACATCAACAGCAACACAGGCAGCACAGCATATAAGCAGGCATTATGGAATTATTCAAAGCACTTCACCACCAATCTGTTTAAAAATGCATCGCATGCCCTGGCAGCGTTAATTTATACTGCCTGGACCGAAGCCGGCAGCCCTTCAATGTCAGCAGG
>CAZKCK010000132.1:0-11645 GCA_964550695.1 uncultured Bacteroidales bacterium
TTTCCTGAATTTTGCGCAGGATGATGGTATTAATATCCGCTACCTGTGCTGTGATACGTATTATTGCATCTGGCATTTTTTCAGATTTCGCCCGTCCGATCAACTCCTCTTTACTTGCCCGTTGCCTGGAAAGGTCTGATATTTCCTTTTCAACATCCCTGATTTGTTCACGGATTGGGTCGCTGTAGACGTTTACCGATGGCATGTTTGATAAGTTCAGCGGCTTCGACCCATCAAAATCAATGGTCATTACCTTTCGGTCAATTAGATTGTACAGCCCATCCTTTGTGATATTCAATCCAACTGAGCCTTTTTTGTATAGGTAGTCGAATATTTCTGCCTCATGCTGGTTAGTAAGCTGGGGGTACATTTTGCGTAAAATCCCCACCCACTGCGAATTCCTTTTCAAGTAAGGGAAACTTTGTTCGCTGGATGATGAAAGGTATTCTATAAACCTGCCTTTAATATCAAGCAGTGCAAGGTCTTTTAGCAGGTTCAGATAGCTTTCCGGCTTGAAGTAACGCAGCAGTTCATTCTTGTTCATGCCTTTTTCTGCCGCTTTCTTAAATGCCATGATGTCGCTCACCATACCTTCTGACTTTCCCGATCTGTTACTTTCGATGATCGCATAATCAATAGCATCGTCTTTATCCCCAATGAAAACCTTTACCGGCATCATTTTGAGTGATGTGTCGTTGTATTTGGAATAAAGATGCTGAGATGCTTTCCAGCGGGAATGGCCTGAAATAACCACATATTTTTTTATCAGTTCATCAAACCATACGATAATAGGGTCCTGGGTCTTATCATACCCCTCAGATATGATCTTTTGTACAGTTTCATTTGCATATCCGGTTTGCCTACCCTGGAAAACCTCTGGTTGTGTGATGATCTGTGAACGGTCAATTTCTCTGACCGGTGAAAACCTTTGACGATTTTTAGGATGTTCGATATTAAGATGCTCCATGGTTTCTGACTGTTTTACGTCCGTATCCGGTTTTTCATTGATGGTTAAATGGCCGGTTACCTTATCCCACAATTCATCAAATGTTGTGGTGATGGTATCAAGTGATGTTTTAAGGGGTGCATAACCTTGCGGTTTCAGCTTGCGGCCATTGATCAGGATTAAACGGGTATCAAAGGCGGTTCCCTGCCGTTTATAGAGTTTTGAACCATCAATGCTGATTACCTGCTCAACATTGTAATGATTATACAGGTAATTGAAGAATATTGCATTTTTACCTGCCTTAACTCTGAGGTAATTATCCCATTCCATAACTCCACCGATGATGAATGCGGCACGACCATCATCCTTCATGCAGTCAAGTCCTCGAAGCACCATTATTTGTTCAAGTGACTTGAAGGTGTATTCCTCATATTTTACCGGTTCATCGCTGCCAAATGGTGGATTTGTGATGATACCGTCAAACATTCGGTAATATTGGTTGAATGGTTTTTCAGCGCTTTGTTCGGTGATGGATGCAAAGGATTGCTGATTGAGATTTTGCAACCTTATTTCATCAATTTCATTCACCCAGGTTGATTTCATTGGCAGTGCAATGGTAAGAAGTCCGTTTCCTGCCGATGGTTCAAAGTACTTTCCGCTGAGATTACTTAACCCGTTGGAAACATATAATCCCATCAGGTAACCGATGGGTGCCGGTGTGGAATACTGCTGATATCGCATCGAATGGCTTGTGCGATGTGAAAGGGTAACCTGTGAATTGTACACTTTTGTTATAGCATCAAATCGTTGCCTTATAGTCAATGATTTATCATCTACTATCTCCCTTGCCATGGCAACGATGGCAAACTCGGTGAGTTCCTTAATAAAGTTCATGTTGGAGATGCCAAATGTTGCTGCCAGCTTTTCATTTGACGTTTTATTATGCTTTACACCAGATCGAAGCGCTGTCTGAACTGCATCAATATATTTCAGTTCGTTGGTAGTCATGCTCTGCTTTTCTTTATTACGATGAAAAGCGCAATTGCAGCTGCAAGAATGCCGCCAATGGTATAGATTAGAATATTGGAAGGAATTTCCTTTATTGTGGCTGTGGTATTTGTCCTGGTTCCAATTATCTCTACCTCTGGCAAGGTTGTGGCCGTTGCCAAAAGGTGAAAATCTGCATTGCCGGTGACTGTGATGGTCTGTAAAGCGTAGCCAGTGTAGCTGGCAGTTAAGTAAACCGCTGGAAAACTTGTTTGAATACCCTGATTTACCGTGTAATTAGGAAAAATGTACTTCCCGTTTACGTCCGTGGCCGTTCCACCTTTGGCCGAACCTGGGGTGCCCTGCTTGTCACTGAAATACACATTTGCATTTGGGAGGGTTTCTCCGGTTGCTGAATCAAAAACAGTTCCTTTTATCATTATTTCAGCAACAGCTTGTAAAGTTTGAGTTTGATCACTGAATAACCAAAAAGCACAACCAGTGAACCGAAAAACCACCACTTGCAAAACTTATCAAACTTTGATGACTGAATAATGATAACAGCAGGTTTCTCAATGTATTTGGAATCGGAAACCTTCTCACTTTTTATTCTTGCAATTTCCTTTTCAAGTGTATAAACTGCCAATTGCAGTGCATCACGTTTGGTAGTAAAATACAGTGTATTGTCCTTGAAAGTATAATTTGTGATTACCCCTTTTGATTTCAGGTCTTGAATCTGACGTATAAATGCCTGTTTAAGACTATCACACCCAAACTCAATTTTAAAGCTGCTGCTGTCAGCTGGAACATCGACAATGGTTTTCTTTAGCAGTTCCTTGTACGATGTGCTATCGCTGATGGTGCTATCAGAGCGAGTGATCTCTACTGATGGCGGGATAACCATTTTACTACATGATACCACACTTAACAACATGATGCTGATGGATAATAATATGATGGAATACTTTTTCATAGGGTTTTGGATTATAGGTACCTTTTTCAGGTAAGCGGATCCCATTAACTGAATCCGTTATTTACTTCTACTATTGAGATGGTCAATAAACATGGTTGTAATTCTGTCCTGACCTCTTTTTAGTTCCTGGGTTGACTGATAAATATTGTTTAACACTTCTTTTTGATCTTCCTTTATTGATAAAACCAGCTTCAGGTCTGCCTTTTCATCTACCTTTTGCTGTAATATTAAAATTACTGATCTTACATCACCAACCTTTGACACCGCTTCGGCTGCCTGACTTTTAATAAAAAAGAATCCACCAACACCCCCGATAAGTACAACACCTGCAACGTATCCCGCAAGCTTAATCATTGCTGAAGCAGTTTCTTTCTTTAAGAACTGCATGAAATCATCCTGGTGCTGTGTTAATTCCTGTTCCGACATAGAGATACCTTAATCCTATTGTTGCGGTGGGTCTTGTTTTGGCAGTTCAGATAACTTGCCAAGTTTAATTTCTGCTATTTTCTGAATATACTTTGGAGCAAATACCGCCAGCAGTAATATGGAAAGTAAAAATGGGTCAATGATTTTCATGGATTGGATGAGTGAAACAAATGCACCCTGGTCAATTTTCCCATTACCGGCCATGTCAAACAACTGATCAATGTGTTGTGAGAACTGATATGCTAAAAAAGAGACTAGCGCTATGGTGAATGAAGCAAATACAGCACTCCATAACCTTGTTGACGATTTGGCCACACTCCCATTTGGCTGCAATTCTTCAAGGAAGCCGATTTTGTTTTCTTTCATTTCAGCGTGGTTGTCTTCTCTACCTTGTCAAGTCGTGACAGCAATGACTGAATTTCTTCTTGCTGTTGCTGAATGGCCTTTAACATCGGAGTTATGAGCAACTGGTATGACACCGTTTCAGGGGTGCCGCTGTTGTTATAACTCACAAATGATTTGTTGATCAGATCAACTTCCTCTGCGATTAGGCCATATTGTTTTTGCTTTGTGTTGTCATTTTTTAGGATATAGTTTACCGGACGAAGTGAATACAGCCAGGAAACATCTTCCATTGAAACGATGCTTGTTTTGTACCTTTTGGATGATGATAAGTAACCGATTGAACCAGTATTGTCAATGTATAATGCCCTGTTTGTGGCTCCAACAGTAATATTATATGTTGGAAGAGCCGATATTGTTCCGATGTTTGTAAGGCTCATTACTGCTTCACCACCTGTTGTTACCCTTGTACCCCAGGATAGATACCCACTTGCGGCCTTGTTAAGCATCCTGATGTCGGAATTGTGGTTGATGTATCCACTTACCTGCAACATTGTTCCTGATGCCTTAAGATCGGCTGTAGTAGTGAGTGAGTTAACTCCGTCACGGTATATATTTGCATCGCCAAACAGGATGCCATCATTCATACTGGTTGAACTTCTCAAAGTAATAGCTGATGGTATAGTTGATGTACCAATACCTATATTGCCAATATTATAATAAATGGCTGAACCGCTTTTAACCCATTGACCATTGGTATTAAGCTGTTTTCTGGTTACATAATCATATACCCCAGGTGCTGCTGTGGAATCCTTTACCATTAACTTATCATTTATATTTTGACCAGCATAATAGTTTGTCGTATTTCCAGTATTAACCAATCCATTTACATGAACATTTGTGCAACTAACATTATTAAACCCATTTACGTTTTTATTTACTGATCCTCCATTTATGGTAATTCTATCTCCCTGTACAAGGTATATTCCATATCCTGAATTGTTTGTTGCATAAAAACCATTTACAATTATATCTTTTGCAAGTACCTGGGATGTTCCTGTTCCTAACTTGGGAAACGGGTAAGCTGATGTAGCACCTATTTTTAATCCGTCAATTCCATTGGTGGCAGAACAACCTGTCAGTATAACATTTCTCGTTGTATCAGTTACGTTGACTGCTGTTTCTGAAAACCAATCCTTACCGTAAACAGTAAATCCAGTTCCACAACTATCAGCATGGCAATTAGTAAAATATATGTTTTTAGCTTTACTCGTAAGGGCAGCACCAAAACCATTATCAGCAATGCCTCCAAATCCAAAATAAAGCATCTTGGTAGCATAGCAGTCAATGAATGTGGTGTTCTGTGACTTTGCAATAAATCCGTGTGCTCCCTGGTATATTTCGCATGACTTAACGGTGATGTTTGAAATGTCATTACCTCCTTCTTCAATCAGGATTCCATGCATATTAGTTATACCTTTGATTACAAGATCATTCAGATATATGTTTTTTGTCTTGTTACCTGCCGTAAGTATGGTAATACCATTATTACCAGCCGTACAAATAATCCCTATTTTATTAATTGTAACATCAAGACTTTGATATATTACAATTGAACCTGTAAGTATTGCCCCATCTTTTAAAGTTGTACCATTCCAGTATGATCTTACTTCAGATTCTATTGCTATTCTATATTTACCCCAAATAGATAGATTTTCTGTATAATTGCCATTGCCTACTTTTATTAGTGTTCCTGGTGTTGCAGCATTAATTGCGGCTTGAATTGTAGCATACTTTCTACCTGCACCAACGTATAGTATATTTGAAAAGTTATCATAGTTGGTGGAATGGTTGAAAACAAGGTAATTCCCCGAAGTAAAAACATCTGCCATTGTTTTCAAAGCTGTAAATGTCGCAGTCAGCCGATATGTTTTGTTTGAGTCCTGCAGGTACACAAAACTTTGATTAGCAACAAGTGTTTGTTTGAATGTCACAGTCTTATTGTCCAGTGACAATGGCGTGAACCTTGTTTGCGCTCTAACTGAAGTAACAGTGAGCAATATGAGTATAAATAATATTACTTTCTTCATTTTTTATCCGTATATTACAATGAGTGAACCCAGTGGCACACCGGCTACCAGTGTGACAACCTGGCCTAATCTGGTTGCAGATAATTGCGGTGCATCATTAACTATCGTAAGGAACACACTTGTTAGCGTAAATGTGCTGATGGTAAATGATGATTGATTCGCAGTAGCAACAAATGATTGCATGTTCATCGCAGATGGCGCAACCGGAGCAACCGGAGTTGATACCGAACCGTTTACAACTATTCCCATTAGGTAAGAATTTGATGTGTTTCCTTAATAATGTTGACAAGGTATCCTACAAAACTGCTTGCGGCTAAGGTGAAATCATCAACAAGTATGGCATTTGGATTGTTGCCAAATGTGATGCTCTTTCCTGGCAATAATGTTATATGACCATTACCCTTAGAGTAAAAATATATATTGCATGGTTCTGTGCCGGCATTATCGAAAGTGATTGTTGAACACTTAGTTGTTACCGTTACTGGTTCAGCAGTGGTTGTGAATGATAATTCGTATTGAACATTAAAGGTACTGTACATGTATTGATTTTTACTTTAAGTTATTATTCAAAGAATAATTACGCGTTATACATCTTTGCCCATGAATTAAAATCATTCGGTAAAGGCTGTGCATTGTTTGGTGAGGCCATCCATTCTGCATTGGCACGAAGAGATGCATTAATTTCAGAATCGGTGGTGAATGAACCTTTTACTCTTGCGTACCATGCTGCATCACTCTTGATCTTGTTTGACCAATATGCGATAAGGCATTCAGGATTTTGCGCACATGGAATAGCGGTACTTGCGGTGAATGAGGAAAATAATATAACTGCGGTAAGCAGTCCAACACCCCCAAGTACATAGTACAGGGTATTTGATTTCTTTTTTGTTGCTACTTTTTTTGTCATGGCTATTTTTTTATTAAATGATAATTCCTTCAAGTGGCTTTGTGGTTGATGTGACAAATGGAACCACTACAGTTCCATTTGCTGACAGGAATGCCGTTTTAACAGAATTTACAACAAAGTAAATGGCATTGCTGAATTTTACGTCCTCTGGCATCGAAGCGGCAGAGATCAGTACCTTTGCATCAACCGCTTTAATAAATGCATCCAGATCACTCCCAGGTACTGAACTGTTTGTAAGCTTCAACTGCGCATCTTCCCATAATTGGCTATCAACTGTTTTTGTTGATAATTTAGCTTTCTTAGTCGTTGCAAGCCACCATTCGGTGGTTTTTTTGATCTTCCATGCCCAATAGCCAAGGATGTACTTTGATGTATTGGGTGGAGTGACCGCAACCGGTGGGTAGACAATGGTTGAAGCATTGGCTTTTGATGATGTGAAGTAAAAATAAGCTGCACCAAGTCCGACCGCACCCATGATGAGCCAAGTCCAGTTGGTTTTTCCGCTTTTTCTTTGCATAATATTTTCCATTTTCCTGTATTTTGAGAATTGTTGATTACAAATAATCCATCATGCTATCATACTGCGCTTTACTCACGTAGGTGATTCCACCGTAGTAGTATTTCAATGCCGTTTCGGTCTTGGCTCCAAAATTGCCATCAATGGTGAGTGCTGTTTTACCGTCTTTTTTTAAGAACTGGTTTAATACCAGCTGCACGGCTTTAACATAAATATTTTCACAGTAAGCATTTGAATTGGTAGCACTTCCCGAACCTGATTTTAGAGGAAACTCACCTGCGGTACTTGAGCATCCCTTTATAGGTGGTTTTGTTGTGTTTCCGGTATTGCTTGTTGTATCTATGGGTATAGGTGGTACATCCGATTTGTCACTTTTCGATGTGAGGAAAAAGTAACCGGCCACTGCCGCTGCGATCACTGCCGAAGCCATGAGATAGTTTGATGTTTTTTTGTTTTTCAGAATGGTTGCCATTGATTATTTCTTAATGATGTTGTAAACAATAAACCCAAGTGATGCAACAAGTGTAAGCACGACAAATGATATTCCTACTGTCTTAACTGTTTCTGCCGTTTTAACCTCACTGCCTAACAGGTTGTACCCTGCGGTTATCACAGTCCAATCGGGAGTTATGCCATTTTCTACCGTAGAGATTGCTGCAACGATCTTTACAATGTCATGCGATGAAGCAAAATCAATTACCTTATCCTTTGAAATGCCTGATATTTGTACGGCACGGGTAACGTATGCCGATGTGTTATTTTCTGATGTAGGCGCATACCTGTTTATGATTTTTTCAATAGTATTGTAACCCTTGTTAATGTACCCGTTGAGCAAAACAAAAATGGCACGGTAACCAAGTTCCATGGATGTAAATTGCATAAATGCATCATCGCTGCCTGGAATTACCTGACCTACCCAAACTGTTGAAGTCTTGCGCAGGTTCCCTGGGTTATTATTTCTGTACCCTCTTGTCATTTTGACTGGTTATCGTTTTTTTGTCAGCATGTATATTCCAACTCCAACTGTAAGCCAGATAAGCCATGATGGGAAACCTGCTGATTTAGTGGATGGAAGTTCTGTAATGATAGGCGGTGTAGCAACAATGTCTGTTGTTGTTTGATCTGTAATATTCTGTGTTGTGAGGTCTTGTAAAACTGGAATTGTGTAATTTTCATATCCCACAAATGGTGGGTAAATAAGTGGTGGTTGAATTACTGGAGGGGAAGTTATGGCAGGGTCAGAAATAGGAGGCCCAAGTGCAGTAACTGATGTAGTTGTGGTAATTGGTACGATAAGAACCGGGGGTGTTGGTACTGGTGGAATCGCTCCAGAATTATTATTATTAACTTCATCAGTATGTGAGGTAACTGCGGAAAGTCCGAAAATTTGTGTGTTTGCTGGTATCATTTTATATTATTTAAGTCCAAGTTTATCCATACGGGCAACGATACTATCCATCTGATGATTGATTTCACTCCAAAACACCTTGAAGTTTGAATAGCTATTAATCCTTGATTTAAGTGTTTCAGGGGGTGATAAGTAAAGCGTGTTATAATGGTTGTACGTTCCCACAAAAACACGATCAGATGATCCTAAAAAGTCATTCATTAATGTTGCATCGGCATCCAGCCAATATCCAAGCTGCGTATTGAGTGAATTTGCCAAACGTGTTATCTCGGAACTTTCCGAAGCTGTGAGCGGGTTTATCGTGTTTCCGGTAGCGGGGTCGGTTTTAGGCTGTGTATCATTTGGCAATGGTGCAGGATTAATGGTTCCATTGTTTTTTCCATAAAAATAGATACCCGCAATTATTCCAACAACCAGCACGGCTGTCCAGACGTAATTTTTATTTACATCAGGTATGTAATTATCCCTGGTCGACCTTTCATACACCCTTGATACTGCATTTTGCGCTGCTGAAGTTGCCATTCCGGTTATTATTTGAGTAAACATTAAATATATTTTAGTGCCGTTTGCACCAGAGAAGGGTTAGCCTTGATCTTTGCTGCCAGTTTTATCAGGTTCACAGGTGATACATGTTTAATGACAGTGTTAACAGCCATGGCCGCTTCCTGTAATTCATCCTGATTGGCAACCGTTATTGTTACGGGTATCATTGTGGTTATTGCCATTTTTGATATTATTTAGTTAGTTCAGTAATTGTGAGTAATAACCCTTTGTCTGCTTCAATTCTTTGCATAATTGATACAAGTAATACCATTTCACCATCAGAAAGTGATTTTGCAAAGTTCAACACGTATTGAATCTGCTGAAATTGCGCAGAATTAAAGTCCATGGATGCATCATCCGATGCGCTTTGCTCAATCTGTGGTGCTGCCGATGGTGGTGTTACAAGTGCTGTGGCAAAGCTGCCAAGTGCCGGTGAAGTCTTTTGCGCCCATCCCATCAGTCCAGGTGCTACGGCCATTACACCTTGCATGACCTGGGTGACCATCCGTGCGCCCGATTGCATCTTCTCCTCACCTGCATAAATCTTTTGAAATTCATCAAGCGAGCCAAGCGCTTCTTTGTGTTCTTCAGTGAGGTCGGAAAGTTCGGCAGTGAGTTTTGCAATTTGATCGTTTTTGCGGTCAATTTCCATCTGATGCATGATACCGGTAAGATCATTATTGTGCTGCTGCTTCATCATCGCAGTTGATTGATTGCTCTTTTCCACTAAACCGGAAAGGTGCTGGTTCTCTGTTTGAAACTGATTATTTTTTTCGATCAGTTCATTGATTCGGTCAGTGACCGTTTTCTCCTGTGCCGCTCTTTGTTCGTCGACATCATTTGATCGGTCACATTCGATCACCCAGGTATCAATCACTTCCCCATCTTTTGTCCTCTTGTCGTATGTAATTATCTTAACACGGTCTGGCTTTATTTGCCGAATTGTGATGTTCAGTGTTTCTTCCATTGATGCGAGTGCCTTATCACCGGAGATATTTCGCACTGCCGTATATGGCGGTTTATTGTCAAATTCGCCAATAATGGAGTAAGACCATGCTTTTTTGGCTTCCTGCCTTGAATGAAGCTGCTGGATTGCAGCATTCATTTTTAATTTGTAATCTTCCATGTGGGTTTTGGTTTTGGTTTTAGTTTGAAAAAACAGGTGATGCGATCATCATTTCAACGTACATTACTTGGGTGGCATCAGCATTTACGATATTTATGCCACCACGGAATGGTTGATGCTTGTAACATTTTGTTTGAATGATATGCGGTTTTAGGGCAAGTGCATTTTGTGATGATATTATTTCACCATTGATCGGGCCACCGTTGCTGGTAAATGCATCAACCAAAAAATACACATCATTTTTTTGCGCTATCTCAACCGTGCTGGATGCAGGTATGGCAATAAGTGAGGGGTAAAGTTTGTACTGGAAAACTCCAATATCCTTTAACGATTGGTCAACCCATTTTAATAATTCCATTTTCGGTTAGGATTTTAAGGTGTAATAGATTTTGACGGTGTACGGATATGCTGGTGCGAATCCAAGGTCTTTTACATACCCCATAACCGATGTATTGTCATCCAATGGCTGGATGATGTTCAGGGCAAGTGATTTTGACTGCGGGGTGGATTTGACTTTCAGAACCTCAAGTATGGCCTGATCTTTACCACCATTGAACGACACTGCAACCATGGCCAGCGCTTGCGTGTCATGGTGAGTGTCAGCTGATATGTTTACACCGCAACATAGCGATGCCTTTGCAGGTAGTTTGTCAAAATATCGGACAATCTCACCGCTGGAAGGAACAATCACCTCGGTAAAGTGGAATGAGTGCATATTACGATTTGGTTTGGCACATGAGGTAAAAGATTGCCTTGTATGGCGCAGAATAACCCTTTGATGTAAATGTTACATCAACCTTTGTCTGGTTGATTGGCAAATCAACATAGGTGTAAAATTTGGAATTTGGAGCCACTGCGGTATTTGCAAAAAGCAATTTAGCTTCACAACCGGATGGGAATATCTCTTTGCTGTCAATGCTAAGTGACATCGTTGCGCCTTCCAGCACAGCTTCATCGGTGATATTGAGGGCAACGCCAACAATCCTTTTATGTCGTAGTGATGTGGTATGCGAATAATTGTACATAGTTGTACCTGCCGTTACATTGATCGTTATCATTTCAAGTTCAATGTTTTCAAACTTGCTTTTGTCGATCATGTCATTAATCTGCTTGGTCAAATTCGCTGCTGTTGCGGCATCAATACCTGATAAGTTTTCCATTGCTTTTTTTTTGTGTGATTTATTTTTATTGACCCCATAAATGGGGGGGGGAACAGGCAAACCCTAAAACCAACCTTTGATGAATTTTTTATTAGCCAATGTCCCCCCCCAAGGGGTATTTCAATATGTGACTTGTGCGCTTGGCAACAAGTAAGTGTTGTGCTGGTTAGGCACGTTCGTTCACGGTTCCGATTAAGCGGAGTTTGATAAACGAGTTAGC
>CAZKCK010000133.1:0-2607 GCA_964550695.1 uncultured Bacteroidales bacterium
CTTCTGATTTCATAAAACACTATTCCAAGCACAAAAACCAGTATCATGCCTGATCCGGCCATCGATAGCCTGTTACCAAGCAGCCAGGTTGCCGGCTCAAACTTAAACTCAATGGTATGCCGGCCCTGCGGGATTGCCATTGCCCTCAGCACATAATCAGCCCTGAAATGCGGGGTTAGTTTCCCGTCGATGTAGGCATTCCACCCGTCTTTGTAATAGATTTCAGAAAACACAGCCAACTGAACGGACCCTGCATTTGATTCATATACCAGATGATTGGGTTTGTATGATTTAAACATGATGGAAGCCAGCGAATCATATATAAACTTCTGCGGCAACAGATTTGCAAACGCCTGATCAACCACTGCTGTTGTCTGAGGATTGACCGAATCGAGCGCCATGATTTCAGCATCGGCATCAGGCACAGTTTTAAACTCCTTCACAAACCAGGCCTGCCCGGCTGCATAAGGATTGGTGATGGGTTTTGCGGCAGGATTGTAAATAATATACTTCGCATTAAGCATATTCAGCGTGGGAATCAGATTTTTAAGCGTATGAGCAACCATTGAATCTTTCCCGGATTTTATTGCTTTCACCAGCAGGCCATGCTCCTGATCGAGTCTGAATTGAATGAGTTCGGCATACCTTTTTAGTTTGGCTCCGTGATACCCTCCGATTGATTTATGAAAATACGAAGTGGAAGCATCGGCAAACGGATTGCCAAGCGAAAATACCCTGTAGTTGGTTTCAGCATTCAGAAGAGAAAAGGCAGTATTTATGCGGGCTGTTTCAGGGTCCGTTGTTTTGTCATCCGGCTGTTGCGGTTGCGATGCGATACTTTGCTCAATCTTTTGCTTTAAATCGGGGCGGGCTGCCAATTCCTGATTCAGAATCTGCATATCGGCCACACCTGCAATGAACGGCTTGTTTTTATCCCGTGTTTTAACCCATTGGTAACCATCGGTATCGTTGTTCAGATATCGTTTATCAACCTGCCATAAATCAATCAGTACCAGCATGCCCACCGCCAGAATAAACCAGGGTTTTGCAATTTTTTTGTAGATAAACAACATGATAAAACCGGCTACAAGTGCCATAAACAGCACCGACCTGAGTACATCGGCCTGAAATATCTGAATCCTGACCGATTCAATGCCGGCCCTGTACAACTGTATCCGTTCAGCCGCCAGCGGATACTTTGCAAGTTGTTTTTCAAACTGATCAACTTCGGTATAATTCAGGAAACTAAACCAGACTTCAGGCAAAATATAAAAGAGCAGAAACAAACCGATGACAGCCGCCATCGTATAAATCAATTTCTTTTTATCAGGCTGATGGTTGAATAAATCATTCAAAAACAGCAGCCCCAGCAAAGGGAAAGCCAGTTGCAAGAGCACCAGAATCATTTTGGTATCGCGGAACTTATTGAACAAAGGCATGTGATCGATAAAAAAATCAACCACAAAACCGTATTTCCAGGCGAGCATCACACCCAGGACGGAAACAGCCAGAAAGGCCCATTTCAGAGAATCCCTGATAAACACAATGCCAAGTACAAATAACAGGAACACTGTTGCACCAAAATAAAATGCTCCGCCGGTACCAAGCTGTTCACCCCAGTAAGAGGGAGCTTCAGCCACGGTCGGTTTTAATTCAGGATCAACTTTATCGAATTTATTTTCGAAACTGCCCAGACGGTTTGAAGCACCACCTTTTACATCGGGTATCGCCAGCGACCAGACTTCACCGTAGCCCAGGCTGTATTCTTTGATATAGCTGCGATTCAAACCTTTTTCAGCCGACCGGTCATCAGTTTGTGTTGAAGCAATAGTTAAATCTGATTTGCCGCGGTTGGTATATTTTGCATATTCATTGGTCAGCAAGAGGTTTGAAGCGGTGGGAACAATACCTATGATTGCAGCAATCAGCAAAAAAGCGGATGTTTTAAAAAAGGAAGGCAACATTTTCTCCTTGTAAAATCTCACGAATTCAACAATTACAATGGCCAGAATCAGAAAAAGCAGGTAATAGGTTTCCTGAATATGGTTGGCTGATAAGTGCAATGCAATAAAAATACAAAGCAAAAGTCCGCCAATACGGGCATTTTTCCGGTAGCCGTAAACCAGTCCGCCGATGATGCCCGGCAGCAGGGCAATAGCGTGTACTTTGGTATTGTGCCCCCCCGCAATGTATAAAATATGAATGGATGAAAACCCGAATGCAATGGCACCGATGATGCTGAGCCACGGACTAACGCCAAAGCACAACAGCATGATGTAGAAGCTGATCATGGCCAGTAGCAGGAATCCGGCAGGGGCTTTAAAGAATTTGAATATCACAAGATCTTCGGCAGCACTCAGGATATTGTCGTTTTTCAATGAAATCTGATAAGCCGGCATCCCGCTGAAGGCCGAATTTGTCCAGAGTGGTTCTGACTTTTCTGTTTTTCTGAAATCAGAAATTTCTTTGCTCATGCCCATGAATTGCCTGATATCACTTTGGTTCAGGCTATAACCATCAAATTGTGGAGCAAAGTACACCGCAGCCAGAATTGCAAACAATGCCACAGCCACAACGTGAGGCAAGGCGGGTAAAAGCTTTTTCATA
>CAZKCK010000133.1:2707-11563 GCA_964550695.1 uncultured Bacteroidales bacterium
AAGATTTCCTCTTCAGTTAATTTATAGGTTTTGAATTTATTAAGCAATCTGGTAAGTCTGGAATGAATACCATCTTTCTCTAATTCCTTTGAAATCTTTATTTTATCTTTCTCAGGCAGTTGCAACACCAATTGCTTGATCTGAGTAAAACTCAGTCTGACCGGATAAGTTGGATTGGATTTCATATCTGTTTTTATTTGCAAAGATACTAAACAATGGAAATTAATTAAAATCAGTTTCCGGATCCCAAAAGCAATTTATAAATTTGGTTATTTATTCTTTTACAGATTATTATGTACATACATTTTCTCGATCAATCCGCTGTAATTCTTCTCAATTGCGCCGCGCTTTAATTTCAGCGTGCTGGTCATTTCATCCTTGTCGATGGTAAAAGGTGCCGGGAGCAGTGTAAAACGCTTCACCTGCTCATGTGGCTGTAAACTGGCCTGAAGCGTTTCGAACCTTGCCTGAAGTACAGCATTGATTTTGTCGTTATTATACAACAAACGATTGTCAGACACTTCGATGCGGAATTCAGCAGCTATGGATTCAAGCACATTTTGCACCGGAACAATCAGGGCAGTCACATACTTACGGTTGTCGCCAATGATGGCAATCTGTTCAATCAGCGGATCCTTTTTAAATGTAATCTCCAGTTTCTGGGGTGAGACATACAATCCACCTGAAGTTTTGAACAGTTCCTTGATGCGGTCGGTCATGACCAGATCACCGGCCGGAGTCAGAAATCCCTTATCACCTGAGCTGAACCATCCATCCTTTAAAACAGTGGCTGTTGCTTCAGGTTTATTGTAATATCCATCAAAAAGTGTTTTGCTTTTGATTTGAATCTCACCCTCATCAGAAATCCTGATTTGCACTTCGGGCATGGGTGTGCCTGCAGTATCCGGGTCAAAAACATCGCTTTTATAACAACTCACGGTGGCGCAGGTTTCTGTAAGTCCATAACCGTAATTTACAAAAACGCCCACTGCATGAAAGAATTTAACGAGGTCAGGTGAAATGGCTGCTCCGGCACATGGCAGAAATCTGATTTCTCCACCCAGTACCATTCTGAGTTTCTGATGAACCAGTCTGGCAGCAACAGCATGTTTTACTTTCAGCAGAAAAGGCAATGGCTGATTATTTTTCCGGTACACCAGGGCTTGCATACCGGTTTCAACTGCGGAATTAAAAATGCGTTGTTTAACAGCCGGCCACTTTTTAGACTCTGCCATGATTCCTTCCCATGTTTTTTCAAAAAATCTGGGCACCACGCACATTACAGTAGGTTTAACCTCGGGTAGCACTTGTATCACATCCCTTGGATTATCGAGCAGCCAGTTTTCGGCGCCGCGGTGCATTACATAATATGACCACAACCGTTCAAACACATGGCACAATGGCAAAAAACAGAGTGAACGGTCAGCATCCGAAAGTTCAAGCCTGATATCGTGAATACTGAGTGAATGAATTAAGGTTTCGTGCCTGAGCATTACGCCTTTGGGTTCACCTGTGGTTCCTGAAGTATATATAATCGTTGCCAGATCGCTTGCCGTGAGCATTGAAATCCGATTCCGAAGTTCATCCTTTAATCCGGAATTTGCTCCTGAATCCTTTATTGCACTGAATGTAATGCAGCGCTTTCCGTGAATGAGCGGTTGAGAATCATCATAGCAAACCAGTAAACGGACTGAAGGGCATTCTGTAACCACAGCCATGATTCTGTCGGCAAGTTCGGCATTGCCCGCAAAAACGATTGCAATCCGGGCCTCATTGATGATATACTGTATCTGATCAGGTGTTGAAGTAGTGTACATGGGCACTGTAACCGCCCCCACGGTTTGTATGGCATAATCGCTGATGAGCCATTCGGCGGAATTGGCACCAATAATTCCGATAGTATCACCTTTGTTTATACCGTTCAGCAACAAGGCCATGGCTACATTTTCGGTATCTGCGGCAACCTGTGTCCAGGTATATTTCTGCCATCCGGGCATTCCTGATTTCCGGAATCTGTACATGGTACGGTCAGCATGGGTTGCAGCCCTTTGCCTGAATAACAGTGCTATGTGCGTAATGTTTTCCATAAGGTGCAAAAGTACAATTTATGGGTAAAACTATCAAACACTTCACTTTTGCGCGTTTTATCGACGAATATTACATAAAAAATCAATTCGCAAATTACATATAAACAATCTATTACATTTTTATTTCAAAATTTGATTCTCTTCAAATACTGATTTTTAGGATTATTTTATACTTTCGTGAAACTTTTTTAAAATTACATTGTTTATTTTTTTGATAAAAAAGTTAAACAACTTTATATTATGACGATTCATTCAAACTTCCTTCATGAGTTTTCAAAGAAGACAAAAGAAGAGAAGATTCATATAATAAGTTCATTCAGTGGCGATAAAGAATATACTTCAGAACTTCTGAAGTCGTTTGTGCATCCGGATGAGCGTCTGCAGGAAAAATTTGACGAATTCAGTGAGAACACCATTGCAAATTTTCCATTTCCGTTTGGGATAGCTCCCAATTTCATGATCAACGGGCATGTTTATCATGTACCCATGGTTATTGAAGAGAGTTCTGTAGTTGCAGCAGCGGCCAATGCAGCTAAATTCTGGAGCCAGCGCGGTGGATTTCATACCAGGATAATCTCTGCGGTGAAGTCAGGTCAGGTTCATTTTACCTTCAGTGGCAACGCATCACAACTTCTGCTCCACCAACAAGCCATTGAACTCAAACTTCTGGAACGTGTACTGCCTGTTTCCAAAAAAATGATTCAGCGTGGCGGGGGTGTTCTATCCGTAAATATTAAAAATTCAACTGACCTCATTCCGAATTATTACCAGCTTGATGTCAGGTTTAATACGGTGGATTCAATGGGAGCAAATTTCATTAATTCATGTCTGGAGGAAATGGCCGGAGGACTTGAAGAATATCTGCATAAGGCTTTCCCGGATGAAAAAACTGACATCATCATGTCAATACTTTCAAACTATAACCCTGAATGTTTGGTTGAAAGCATGGTTGAATGCCGCGTGGAAGACCTGAAAAAAATACATCCGGACTTTACCCCTGCTGAATTTATCCGCAAGTTTGCAGTTGCTGTGGAGATTGCCAAAAAGAATGTTTCGCGCGCCACTACGCACAACAAAGGCATTATGAACGGTGTGGATGCAGTGGTATTGGCCACAGGCAATGATTTCAGGGCTGTTGAGGCCGGAGTTCACGCATGGGCTTCGCGCGGCGGACACTATGCTTCGCTTACCGATACTGATTATTCGGAAGGATGGTTCAGGTACCGGCTTACGATGCCACTCAGCCTTGGAACTGTTGGCGGACTCACTTCATTGCATCCGCTGGCACGTCTTTCACTCGAAATACTTGAAAACCCTTCGGCAAATGAACTGATGCAGATTGCTGCCTCGGCAGGATTGGCCAATAATTTTTCGGCTATCAGGGCATTGGTTACATGGGGTATACAGAAAGGGCATATGATGATGCACCTGAGTAATATTTTAAATACGCTTGAGGCTTCGGATGAAGAAAAAAGAACGGCGCGGGAATACTTTCACGGACAAAAAGTATCATTCAGTCTGGTGAGTGAGTTTATCAAATCGTTGCGCAATGAAACCGTTAAAAAATAGCACTTTCATTGAAGCCTATGCCCCCGGTAAACTGTTGATTACCGGTGAATACATGGTTCTGAAAGGAGCCATTGCATTTGCTGTTCCTTTAAAAAAAGGACAGCGCCTTAAAATGGTGATAAATGAAACAGGGAAAATTACCTGGGAAACCATATTGAAAGGCAAGGCATTTTTTACAGCTTCATTCAATCACGAAAACCTGAAGGTCCTGAGTACCTCCGATGCAAAAAAAGCGAACTATATCAGCACTTTGCTCAAAGCAGTAAAAAAACTGAACCCTGATTTTTTTCTTGTAAGCGGACTACATTTTATTTCTGAACCTGAGTTTTCGCTTGACTGGGGTCTTGGCAACAGTTCTGCAATGATTGTCAATCTTGCCAGACTTTCCGGCACCGATGCCATGAAAATTCACCAGCTCACTTCAATGGGCTCAGGATATGATGTGGCTTGCGCGCAAACAGCGCTACCAATTCTGTACTCAGTAAATGGTGAACCCGGTTACGAGCCGGTTGAATTTAATCCACCTTTTAAAGATCAGTTATTTCTTGTATACCTGGGAAACAAACAGGATTCAAACGAAAGTGTAAGAAATTTCATATTTAACAGCCATATTTCCGGAGATGACATTATCCTGACAAGCCAATTAAGCATTAAAGCACCGCAATGTACATCAGCAACCGAATTTGCGGATATCCTGAATACCCTTCAGCAAATAACTGCCCGTATTCTGGGTGTTAAAACACTGGCTGAAACCCGGTTTCCTGATTTAAAAGGTACCATTAAGCCGCTCGGGGCATGGGGTGGTGATTTTGCCTTGATTATTACAACGTTAAGCAAGGATGAACTTGCCAACTATCTTCATACAAAAGGCATTGACATTCTTTTTACCTGGAAAGAACTTGTTGGTTAATCATAATTACAAGGAGATATTATAAAGAATGAGTCAGAAAGTTTATACATCAGGCTGGATTTGCCCCTCAAACATTGCGTTGGTTAAATACTGGGGCAAACAACAGGCACAAATACCTCAAAACCCGTCGGTAAGCTTTGCTCTGGATATTTGCACCACTGAAACCGTTGTTGAAATTACTTTAAAAAATCATCAGTATGAACTTCAGGTCGGGCTTGACTTTGAGGGCATTCCAAATGAAGCGTTCAGAATCAGAATGCTGAAGTATCTGCTCAGTCTGAATAATGAATTACCCTGGATAAACGATTATGATTTTAAAATAACCACACGCAACACATTTCCCCATTCTGCGGGCATTGCATCTTCAGCATCGGCCTTTGGAGCAATGGGGCTTTGTCTGGCCCGGCTGAATCAGAAAATTAATGCACAAGGTGATCATGAAGATTTTTTCAGATATGCTTCGCATCTCGCGCGTTTGGGCTCAGGAAGTGCCGCACGGTCGGTTTATGAAGGTTTTGTGGCCTGGGGTAAAGACAGCCCTGTGGAAGGTGCATCTGATGAGTGGGCAGTGAAGATCAATCAGGTGGATCCGCTGTTCAGGAACCTGAACGATAGCATCATCCTGATTTCGGCTGGTCAGAAAGAAGTTTCAAGCAGTGCAGGGCACGCTTTGATGGATAAGCATCCGTTTGCTGAAGTCAGATATGCACAGGCACGCCGGAATACACTAAAAATTACAGAAGTCTTAAACACCGGAGACTGGCAGTCTTTTGCAGAAATAACCGAAAACGAAGCACTTACACTACATGCCATGATGCTTTCGTCAGAGCCTTCGGTTATCTTGTTAAAACCAGCCTCACTGCTGGTAATTGATAAAATAAAATTGTTCAGAAAAGCTACAGGCTGCAAAATAACATTTACCATTGATGCCGGGCCAAACATACATATTTTGTATCCCGATGAACATCGGGAAGCAATAATGGGTTTTATTGAATCAGAAATCAGAAATAAAGTAGAAATTGCAGGAATTATCCACGATAAAGCAGGAAAAGGACCTTTGGAAATAAGATGAAACATTCCGATTATTTTTATGCCAAGATCATGCTCTTCGGAGAATACGGAGTTATACTGGGCTCCCAGGTACTCTCCATCCCTTATACGCATTTTAATGGTGAACTGAGTTTTATTGACGACGACAAATATACCGACTTCAATTATGCTTCAGAATCGAACAACAATCTCAGAAATTTTCTCGAGTTTGTTCAGTCAGGCAAAAGCAATGGAAGTATCAATGGATACCTTGATGTTGAACGTTTTGCAGCGGATATTGAAAATGGCTTGTATTTTGAATCGTCTATTCCTCATGGCTATGGCATAGGAAGTTCAGGAGCTCTGGTAGCTGCCTTGTACAGCCGGTATGGCAACAACCTGATTGAATCGGGCGCACGGATTTCCGGTGCGGATATTATCAGGCTTAAAGATATTTTCGCATCGCTGGAATCATTTTTTCACGGAAAAAGTTCAGGTCTTGATCCACTTAACTCATATCTGCAATACCCCTTGCACATGATCAATGCCAATGAAATTCAACTCGTTGGAATCCCAAGACACAAATTTGAAGGACCCGGGGCCATTTTTTTACTTGATAGCGGAATGACCGGTAAAACAGCAACTTACGTTGAATCGTTTCTTGAAAAATGCAAAGAAGAAGACTTTCGCGCTGCTGTAACTGATGAATATATTCCTCTCACAAACCATTGTATTTCAATGCTTATATCCGGGAATATGAATGAGTTTTTTAGCAATCTGACACAGTTGTCATTGTTTCAGGCCAATTATTTTACAGGTATGATTCCTGCTGCGTTCAGGGAATCATGGAATTACGGCAATGAATCAGGTGATTATCATCTAAAACTATGTGGTTCAGGTGGCGGTGGTTTTATTCTTGGATTTACCCGCGATTTTGAAAAAGCCGGTAAAAGCCTCAAACAGTTTGGATTTGACCTGATTCCGGTGTATCGCAGTGACCAAAAGAAAACCGCATAACTATTTATTAACTACTTCTTAACAAAATTCAATTGGGTAATGCGGCTTCCTGATTGAATCAAAAATCACTTTTAATTGTTTTCTCACACGAGGCCCTGCTTACAGCGGGCAGGTATTAATTTTTATTATACAAAAGATGTCAAATAATCGTTTCAATATATGGATGGCCCAGATCA
Organism: uncultured Bacteroidales bacterium; assembly: GCA_964550695.1. Lineage (GTDB taxonomy): Bacteria > Bacteroidota > Bacteroidia > Bacteroidales > TTA-H9 > CAZKCK01. The sequence continues at coordinate 9,496 of CAZKCK010000133.1, forward strand.
GGGCTAATTTTCTTTTACTTGCTGTTCTGCTGGTTTTCATAGGGCTGGCTGCAGCACTACGCATGCCGGGTTTACGCTCCTTTACATGGTGGGAGGTCATGCTATTGTTTTCAGGTGTGATATCTGCTCATATTTCGGTGAATCTGTTTAATGAATACTCTGACTTCAACACAAAAATTGACTTTAAAACAAACCGTACCCCATTCAGCGGAGGCACCGGTATGCTCACTTCCGGACTGACCACTGCGAGGCAGGTTTTAATTGCAGCTATTGGTACACTGGTATTTGCATTATTCAGCGGAATCTATTTCAGCATTACCTCGCATTGGAGCATCATTATCATAGCGGTAATCGGGGCATTTTCGGTTGTGTTCTATACAAATTTCCTGGCAAGGTATGCGCTGGGAGAATTCTTTTCAGGACTGTCACTCGGCTCACTGGTTGTAATTGGAGCGTATATCTCACTTACTGCCATGCCCGGCCTGTCAGTTTCACAACTGCTTCCGGCTGAGGTAATTTGGTTATCAGTTCCTCCCGGTATTCTGACACTGTTACTGCTTTTCATCAATGAAATACCGGATGTGGATGCCGACAAGGCCGGTGGACGCAGGCATCTTGTAATTCTGATGGGTAAAAAGGCTGCTTCACGGGTGTATATGGCTGGGCTGGTCATCACTTTCGCAATTGTGATTCTTCTTCCGTTGATGGGTCTGGCATCTCCATGGCTGTTGATCGCACTGCTGCCTTTACCCCTGGCAGTTAAGGCTTCAATTGTTGCAATGAAGGAATACGGTAATACTGAACGGCTGATACCGGCACTGGTAAGCAATGTGATTACGGTTCTCAGTGTTGACCTGCTGCTGGGAGTTGGGATTTTACTGGGATCATGATAAAATATTTATGAATCAGAATTTGCCGGTTAATTGTTGATAATCAGTTTTCCATGATAGCCATTTATATTATTACCTATTTGGTAAAAGTAGATTCCTGGTTTTAGTCCTGTTAAACTGCAATTATTTAACACTTTAGAAAGCTGATACCTGGCAACTATTTTTCCGGTGATATCGGTCAGATATGCATCCTCATGCATTCCACCGGTATTCTCGATGGTAAAATAACCTTTAGCGGGATTGGGGTACACCTTCATTTGCTGTTTTTCAACAGTTGTTTCCGGTATTCCAATGGTGAAATCGCATCTCATTGTATCCTGAATATAAATTGATTCACCCTTTTCGGCATAACAGTTTAAATATGCATAATCTTCAAATGTGCGAATAGGTTCGAACAAGCCAAATTCATGGCCAATACCTTCGATAAAATATCTCGCACAAAAGTACCCAGCGGGCTCATCCGGGAGCCAGTATCTTCTGTGATTCTGACCGTTAATCACAATGGTATCAACCTGTTGTATAACAACCGGCATAATTCCGTTGAAATATTCCAAATATAGACTATCGCCCGCCTGAGCATCAAAATCAAAAAGAAGATATTCAAAATAATCTTTTATTCCATATAATTTTGAACCTTCCATCCTGATCATTCCATAAAATATATTTTCAAAAACTGTTTTTGTAACCACCGGAAAAAACTCATATGTAAAAACGCCTGAACGGTTTAGCACATGATAAGTTTTACCATCTACGGTACTGTCGCCTGCTAAATAAGCACGGAATTCCCAACCATAAAAAGTCCAGGGAGTGGGCTCCCAGAAATTGTAATCAATTCTCCAGACCGAAGTGGTGTCAGCAGGAATTGGAATGCATGACTGCGAAAAGCCGGCAGAGCGGCACACTATAAAGATCGCAACAATCAAAAAACTCTTTTTCATATATATCAGTTATAAGTTTATGTAAATCAAAGGCTTAATAAATCGCCTGTTTTCTAATAATTTGTTACAATAATAGTACAAAACAAGCTAAAAGTCAAATGATTAATAACTAATCAAAAACAGCCGATTCATTGAGTATTCGTCAAAAATGATTGAGTTAACGTTGAAAAATGAAGAATTTTCATTGGAATGTAAAAACGTACTGCTAAAATTCAATGAAATTTAGTTTGATTCCAGAAT
>CAZKCK010000134.1:0-11493 GCA_964550695.1 uncultured Bacteroidales bacterium
ACCTGTGACCCAATGATTAAGAGTCATTTGCTCTACCAGCTGAGCTACGGAGAGTCATATTTGGGAGTGCAAAAGTACGAAAAAATAAATATTGTCGTTTCCTATGCCAAAATTAATCTTCTCAAATTTATCATGAACGGGAATTCCGTGGGGTCATGTAAAAGCAGTATTTTTGCTGATACAACTGTTTATTGATGAAGAAAACGGAAAATCAGGGAATAAGTGCTCTTAAAGTCATGGAAGGAATTGAACAACCTTCTCAGATAAATGAGCATTTCGTAAAAAATTTACCAAAAACGAAGCCTGTGCAGAGTCCGGAGTACTATTTTGAGGGCATACGAACGGGAAATCGCACCATTTTAAGTCAAGCCATTACCCTTATTGAAAGTTCGATACCAAATCATCAAAAAATAGCACAGGAAGTTATAAAACAATGCCTTCCGTTTGCTGGCAATTCCTTAAGAATTGGCATTACTGGCGTTCCGGGAGTCGGGAAAAGTACATTTATCGAAGCTTTGGGAAAGCACCTTACCATTCAGGGCAAAAAACTTGCTATCCTTGCCATTGACCCCAGTAGTCAGCGTTCAAAAGGAAGTATCCTTGGCGATAAAACCCGGATGGAAGAACTGGCAAATGATCCGAATGCCTTTATCAGACCCAGTCCTTCGGCAGGAACACTTGGAGGTGTTGCACGCAAAACCCGTGAATCCTCTATCCTTTGTGAAGCCGCCGGTTTTGATATCATTATTATTGAAACAGTTGGTGTGGGTCAGTCAGAAACGGCTGTACACGCTATGGTTGATTTCTTTCTGTTGCTTATGCTGGCAGGGGCTGGCGATGAACTTCAGGGGATCAAACGAGGAATTATGGAGATGGCCGATGCCATAATTATAAACAAGGCCGATGGGGATAATAAAATCAAAGCAAACCTTGCAAGGATTGAATACCAGAATGCGCTGCACCTGTTTCCTCCTGCAATATCGGGTTGGTACCCCAAAGTTGAAACCTGTTCGGCGCTCGAAAAAGAACGCATTGGTGATGTATGGCAAATAATAACAGATTATCTGGACCTTACCCAAAAAACAGGCTATTTTCTCCAAAAACGTAATGAGCAACTATTTGCAATTATGCATGAAACGATAAACAATCACCTGATTGACAGTTTTTATAACAACCCATTGATTGTTGCCAATTATAAATTATTCGAAAAAGAACTTCTGGAGTATAATTTGAGTCCATATGCAGCAGCGCGAAAACTGACTGATATTTACTTTGGTGAAATTGAGCGAAATGGCGAAAATCAGGACTAAACAGCGTCATTTTTAGCATATACTCTTTTTAGCCATACCGGCAAAACAACAGCACCCAAAAGCAAATAAGGATAATAAGTTATCAGCCTCCAGATCAGCGCCAATGGTTGTCCAAGTCCACGCGGAATAAAGTCACCCAGAAACCCGGAAAAAATTAATTCTGCCACTCCGCTGGCACCTGGTGTTGGGGTTATAATAAGAATTACCCACATCATCAACTGTCTGGTATAAACTTCAAAATGTGCCACCAAAGGCAAAACAGCCAGAATTATAGCATTTACAACCAAAAATCTTGCTGACCATGTTACAACTGTTGAAACAAAAACCCTGACCCAGAAACTAAATTTTTTACCTTTGAATTCCAGAGATGTTATAACCATTTCATCGCCGGTATTCACAGCCCCGGATTTCCATCTTCTTAACAAAGGGAAACTAAAAACCGTAGTCAATAATTGTTTAAACCCCACAGGATGAATAAATACACCATAAAAAATTATCGCTGTAAGAAAGAATACCACTGCGTAACTGATTAAAAGAATTGCAGGAATTCCATAATTTGCGATTGCAGGACTATATCCCTGAAGTAAAAATTCGACCCTGTTAAAACCGTTAATAAGCAAGGACAATGGAAGCATTATCACATAAAACAACTCGTCAAAAAGAGTTGCAACCAATACAATAGCAGTTGAACGCCCCACAGAAATTTTTTCACGATGTAAAAAATACACTGCAACAGCAGAACCGCCAACAACAGTGGGCGTTACTGCAGATGAAAACTCCCACAATGAAATCACATCAAATGATTTCCGCCAGTTCAGCTTTTGGTCGCTAAGCAAACGGATTCTATACATATAGGCAAACTGCCGTAAAAAAACCAAAATTAAAACTGCAAATAAACAGAATACCGATTTCCAACCCCAGGTTAACAGTTTAAATACCGAAGCATCAAATGAATTCAGTAAAAAATAGCCGGTAACAGCGAATCCTATCAGAATGGGTATCAGAATATTTCTGAACCTGAACAACTTTGCCACCTGATGATGTTTGTCATCCATAGGAGTATCTTTTTATTATAAACGAATAAACAGCCAAAGTGTTTCAGAACGGAGTGAATTGAAAAATACCGAGCAATGATTAATTGTAATGATTACAGTGCTTCGTGTTTTCATTTCAGGGATTGCGTGCAATTTCGCCAGGTTTTCCATTAAAAATATTGAAATATAGCGACAATATGTCAGCCTTGCATCCCGTACACTGTCAGAATGGCATTATATTTATCTCGAACCGGGCTGTGGTACAGGTTTTGAGAAATGGGGAACAGAAAAATTAATAAACCAACTAATAGGAGGACCTTAAAATGACTTACTTAAAATGGAAAACTTACCCAACGTTGTCAGATGTTTTTGATAACATGTTTGAAAAAGAAACCGCCAAGTTAAACCGCCAAGCTTGTTATGATTGTATTCCGGCAATTAACATCGCAGAATCGTCTTCAGGTTTTGAGATTGAGCTTTCAGTGCCCGGCATGACAAAAGAAGACTTCAAAATCAACCTCGAAAGCAATGTACTTACGATTTCTTCGGAAAAAGAGAACAAAGAAGAAGAATCACGAAATTACCTGAGACGTGAATTTTTTTCAGGAACATTCAGCCGCTCATTCACATTGCCAAAAAATGTTGATATTGAATTAATTAAAGCCGATTATGCCGAAGGGATTCTTAAAGTTAACCTCCCAAAGAAAGCAGAAACAAGAATAACGAAAGAAATTGCAGTTTCATAAGGGGAATTTGTTTTCATCCAACATAGGGGGGCCTCGAGCCCCTCTTTTTTTATAAAATACCCTACATTTGCCGGATATAAACAAATTATGCCGCTTTATCACACACCATCTTCGCATCTTCATTGTTTAAATACTCTTGAATCAGCACAGTACAAACTTGAGGGAGCACCAACAAGTACCATGTACAATGAGCGGTAGATTTAAAGCACATGCTGCCCTGCTGGCTTCGACCCTGTTTTTCGGGATAAACTATTCAGTGGCTAAAAGTCTGATGCCAGTTTATATCTCACCATTACCTCTGGTTTTACTAAGGTTATCGGGCTCAATTGCCGTATTGTTAATCATCTCAGCTTTTTTTGGATTTGAAAAAATACAAAAACGGGATTATTGGCGTCTGGCACTTTGCGGGTTTACCGGGGTCACTATCAATCAAATTTTTTTCTTTGAAGGCCTGAGCCGAACATCACCTGTTGAAACAGCACTGATTCATACATCAAGTCCGGTGCTGGTTGTGTTATTTTCAACATTGCTGCTTCATGAAAAATTTGGTTTTCTGAAGTATGCAGGCATTGCAGGAGGAGCTGCCGGTGCAATTATGCTTGTTTTAAACGGTAAAGACATATCAATTGGATCAGAACATTTTACCGGCAACCTGTTAATTTTGGTGAACATAACCGCTTACGCACTTTACCTGGTACTTGTTAAACCATTAATGAGCAGATATTCGGCTGTAACGGTAATGAAATGGGTTTTTATCTGTGGTTTTGTATTTATTTTGCCATATGCGGCAACCACAAGCATTTCGGTACCTTTTGAAAATTACACATCTTCAGCCTGGACTGCGCTGATTTATGTTGTTTTTATCACAACACTTCTGGCTTTTACACTCACAGTATATTCCTTAAAACATGTTTCGCCCGGAGTTGCCGGATACTACATATATCTTCAACCCCTTATAGCTTCATTTATAGGAATTTCAGCAGGCTACCACATTTTTAATTTGAAGGTAATTATTGCTGCTGTATTAATATTTACCGGTGTTTTCCTGGTTAATTATAGGCCCCGGGCTATTATAAAAGGTGGCGGAAAGGAATAATCATCCATTCAAAAACCTTCTCTATAAATGGCCTGGTTTTCCAGTGCTGGTAATTAAAAGGTTCTGATTCCTTGAGGGTTTCGCTCACATGCGCTCGCAACTTTGCCACCATAATGCTATCGTTTCCAGTAAGAACTATTTCATGCTGGAACCTGAAACTCCGAAAATCAAAATTAGGGGATCCTACTGCAAATATCCGATCGTCAATCATTAGTAATTTGGCATGCAGATTCTGAGGAATATATAAAAACAACTCAATCCCACGTTCTGACAGAGGTCCGAGATACTTATTGCGCAAAATATCAACCAGGCGAACATCAGAATGCTTTGGCATAATTACAATTACCTTAACACCACGCCTGACAGCCTTAATGAGAGCCATTCTGAGCAGAAAACCCGGAAGAAAGTATGGCGTTTCTATAACTATCCTTTTTTTGGCAGACTTTATGAGTTTGGTGTATCTCTTCTTTATATTTTGCCGGGTGATAGATGGAAAATCCCGGATAATCTCATAATTCCCAAAAAATAAAGGTTCAGTATGAAGGGTTTTAAACAGAACATATTTATTATACACGTCAAACATCTGCAAAAACACCTTTTTCAGTATTGGCGCAATTTCTCCTTCCATTCTGAAACATAACTCCCGCCAAACAATGTTATAATCAGTAATGTTAGCTGAGCCCATATATGAAATCTGATCATCAATAACAACTATTTTGCGATGGTTACGGCAATGACTTCGTGTAAAATAATCAAGGTTAAAGCGGATTTTTTCGAAAAACCGAACATCCCCTCCATTCCGGATTAATTGCATAAAAAAATTATCGCTTAGAGACGTGCCCCATGAATCGAGTAAAATTTTGATTTGCACCCCTTCTTTTGATTTTTTAGTCAGTACATCCCGAAAACGTTGTCCTACTGAATCATTCCCAAATTTATAGAACTCCATGAATATGTAATGCTTTGCTCCTCCAATATCTGCGAGCAAAGCATTGTAAAACCTCAGCGTATCGTCAAAAACCTGAAATTTCAATTGTAAACCTTCAGACAAATTTGGTTGTGGCATATAATTTATTTGATATTAAGTAAGTTCTTGACTAACTTTAATTTCCTGGCAGATACTTTGACATTGCTTTGATCAGCCATCACCAGTGTTTGATCTGATTGATTAAAATACAAAATATATTCTTTGTTCACAAGATAACTTTTGTGAACACGGAGAAAGCAGGGATTAGAAAGCATTTCCTCAATATGGGCAAGCGTTTTGGAAAGCTTCAGGGGTGCTTTTGAAAATAAATGGATAGTGCTTGTATTACTATGGCTTTCCACTTTCACTATTTCATCAGGATTAATATTAAACTCTTGATTTATAGTTTTAAAATTCAGGTACTTAACTGTATCCAGACCCCTCTCGGGGAATAGTTGCCCGATAAGACTGTTAATTTTTCGAATCTGTAATTCTTTATCCAGCGACACTCTGACTTTAACCATAGTCTCGGAAAATTCAGTGGGATCAATAGGTTTCAGGAGATAATCAATAGCATTAAATTTAAATGCTTTTACTGCAAATTCATCATAAGCGGTTATAAAAATAAGCAAAAAAGGTATATCCTTTAATTTTCTGAGCAAATCAAAACCCGAACCATCACTTAATCTGATATCAAGAAACACGAGGTCGGGCTCTGTTTTCAGGATTACCGCACGTGCCTCCTTTATCGATTCCGCCTCTCCAACGATCACGGCCTCACTATAATATCGGCCGATGAGTGAAGCAATAGTATCTCTGGAGGGTTTTTCATCATCAACAATAACAACCTTAATCATAATCAAAGGGATAGTTTCGTAAAATTATAAAAAAACATCAGAACTTTCTTCGTTTATTTGTCCCACTTCATGCATCGAGCGCAAAGGAACCTCAAAACAGCACCAGGTCCTGGTGGTTTCAGGACAATCAGTAATGTACTGATGCATTTTAAGTTCTATTTTTATTTTCAACCTTATTTGAACCTGTGAAATTCGCTCTTTCATTATTTGCAGAACATTATTATTTCGCTTAAGCGTAATATCAAAAAGGGATTGGTTAATAAAAGGGATATTGGTGTCAAACGTTTGAAAAACAGTATTATTAATTATATAAAACTTTGAATATAAAAAGAATCGCTCAATTTTAACCGATTCAACGGTAGCAAATAAAGCCTCTGAGAGTAAATGCCCCAGAAAAGGTGGAAAAGCAGTAAGTGAAATGTTAAAATCAGGACTAACATCAATTTCATAGTCAAATTTACTGCCATACCTGAGTTTTTGCAATCTGAAATAATAATTCATTGCTTCAATCTCTTTTTCAATCGAATGAAAACTATTCACAGGGTTTAACAATATAATCCGAAACAACTTTGCAAATTCAGCAAGATAACGGCCTGATTCTTCAGTCCTGCCCGATATAATATTTGATTCAATTGATTTTAACGATAAATAAATAAACAGTGGGTTTAACTGGCTTAAAAGGAGCTTATATTTTAATTCGATAAAATTACCAGTATTTGAATATCGTTTGTAAAGTACATAAATGACAGCTGAGATGATAATTGTAATTAAAATAATAAAAACAAGTATTGCTGATATGCGATAAAATTTATTACTGGCAGATAGTTTATTTATAATTTCCAAGTTATTTTGTAGCGCATAATTATTTCTGATAAATACAGAATGGTTAACCGCTTGTTTATCAACAAACTCTTTTCTAAGTTTCTGATAAATCTCGAAAAAGAAAAGTGCTTTGTCTGCATCACCCATTTTTTCATACAACAAATACAATTTATAATTGGCACGATTGATTTCAGTAGTATATTTTAGTTGCCGGGCAAGCTGTGAACCTTTCATCAAATAGTACTCTGCTGAATCATATGCACTTACTCTAAAAAAAGCATCACCAAGATTTATAACTGTATTACATATACCTTTTTCAAATTTTATTTTTTTGCGTAATTGTAGCACTTTTTTTTGTGCGTTAAGCGCCGAATACAAATAACCACTTTTCTGTAAGAAAAAGGCTAACAGATTCATGCTGTTTGCCTGTTCTACCCTGTTTCCTAATTTGTGGGCGTTCTCAACATTATCCGTCAAACATTGAATTCCGGTTTGTATTTGACCCTTTGAAAAAGTTAATCTTGCGTATTCACGATCAATAGCCAGCAATCTGTTAAAATCCCTCTTTTTTAATGCTATACGTTTTGAATTATCTAAATAAATCATGGCTTCATCAAATTTATTCAAAACCAAAAACACATAACCACAATGCTGATTTTCCAAAGCTAATAAATAATCTTTTCGCTCATAAATAAGTAGTTTCTTCGCTACCAGAAAAAAACTCATTGCTTCATTCATGTTCTCGAAATCAATATACATATACCCTAAAACATCCAGCAAAAAAGCCTTATATTCATAGCTTCCAGCATTATCGAACAACGTATACGCCCTGGTAAAGTTTTGCAACGCATCTTCAAAGCTTTCCATATTCATCTGGCTTTGGGCAATTTTTAAATATATCTTACCCTTCAATATCAAGTCATCTGTTTTATTCGCCAATACTGCACCTTTGTTTAAATACATAAGAGAGATGCCGGAATCATCTCTTTTATATGCATTTACCCCTAACACAATTAATGCTTCGGCACATTTATGATTGTCTTTTAACTCATTCGCCAATGTAAAGGCCATTTTCCCATACTTATCAACACTATCAGCACTTATAAACCGATACTTGTCGACTAAATCTAACAGGCTTATAAACTGCTCTGGTTTGCTCTGAATTTTTATTGCAATCTTTATACTGTCGCATTGTTTGTTAAGATTATAATTCTGCGCGCTGGCACCTTTGATAACCAAGGTGCAAAAAACAAAGAAAAATATGTATTTGAAGATTCTAAACATTTTTTCTTTGTTTATATGGTAAACTAAAAACCACTCTGACTCCGTTTCTGTTATTATCACTGTCAGCAATATTCGTTATCTCCAGGGTTGCAGAGTTCTTGTTCATTCTTTTGTTAAGAATTGCCAGGCGTTCACTTGTAATCTTCAATGCCATCGACAAATGATTCTTTTTCCCTTTATAAAAACCATTTTGATCAGTCTTCAAATTTAAACCATGCCCATTATCTTCGACCAGAACCTGAATGTGCTTGGTATTAAACGAATATTTTATTGTAAGCATTCCCATCACAGGCAGATTATTGAATCCGTGTTCAATTGAGTTCTCCAGAAAAGGCTGCAGTAGCATAGGCGGAACATAAACGGAAGCTACATCTATGTTTTCATCAACGATAACTTCATAATTGAATTTATTTTCATATCTGGTCATTTGAATTTTCAAATAATACTCGATAATTTCCAATTCGCTTTGGAGTGTTATTAACTCAGAATGTGATGATGCTAAAAAACGCCTGATCAAATCTGAAAAATAATTCAGATAAACGACAGCCTCTTTGGCATTTCTCTGATATATGTAGCTCTGAACAGCAATTAATGCGTTAAAGATAAAATGCGGGTTCATCTGAAGTCGCAGCAATCTTTCACGAATCCGATCACTCCGCATCTTCAGGATCAGATGATATTGCCTCCTAAAAATAAAAAAAACAAGCAGGACAACAACAAACAATGCTATCAAAAAATATAAAAGCATCATGCTTTGCTGGCCTTTATCGTTCATTTGTTGAATCTGCTGCCCTCTTATATCTGAATCATGGTTTAGTTTTAACGAAGTTATTGTACTGGAATTGAAGCGTTTTAATTTCATTTCATCAAGTTCCTTATACTTTTCAAAATAAAATAATGCTAGACCCAGACTTTTTTTCTGTTTATACAGTTCGTAAAATTTATTATAGACAATTGATCGCATCCAATCAATCCCCCTTTGATCAGCTATCTGAAACGCTCGTTTATATAACATTTCGGCACTGTCCAAAGACTGATCTTTCAAATAAGCGTATCCCAGATTTGTAAGTGAGCTGCAAACCAATCCCTCCTGACCACATAATTCTCGCTCTGCCAAGGCTAATTTGCAATATTTGATACATTCCTTCTTCAGTCCTAGTTCCTGAAACGCATGTGACATATTGGTATAAACTGATCCAAGTATGAAAAATGCATTCAAAGACTTATAAATCCGCTCAGCCTCAGAATAATATTTAAGTGCCAGAATGTTATTTTTCCCTCTCAGAAAATAATCGCCAAAAGCAAAATATGCATCTGCCTTTAATATTGGCACCTGGCATAACAAGGCATCAGTAAAAAAACGGTCAAGAATTACAGACACTTTTTCCGAAAAAGAGTTTATTAGAAAAGTTTCAGCAAAAATTTTTCGTGCAATAATTTTAGCTTTTAAATCATCTCTTAATGTAGGATTGTCAATCAAGCATTTTTTAAGCACTTCAATCTGCATTTCGTAAAGCCCCAACCTCCAAAAAACCTCAGATTTTTGGTATTCCACCCAAACCTGTCCATCTTTACTATTGATTATTTTAAATAATGCGTCTGCCCTGTTGAGCGCCTCCCACACCAATTCAGGTTGCTGATTTACTGAATATTTAAAAGCCAAAATCACATTGAAATATGCTTCTGATTCGATATCACCACAATTCCGGGCTATTGAAATCCCCTTTCGTATTAAGCTATCTGCTTTCTTTGCCTGAAAGGCATTTATATAAGTTTCTGCCTTTATATGCATGGCCATCAGAAGCTGCTTGTTATTTTTCAATTTATTGGCAAATAAATAAGCGGAATCTGAAAATTGTATTGATTTTTGAAGTGAAAAATACTGATAATCTTTAGCTAACAATAACATGTAATCAATTTTTCGACTTAATTCCTTTTCATCCTGAAACTCTCTTAACAGCCGGGCAGAAGAATTTGAATAAACGTAATATCCACGCAAATCAGTTGCCTCAATACATTGTAAAAATGCAAGTTGTATCAAAAACACAAGGCAAACTGCTTTTTTCATTCTGCTTGTTAATTACCTTTACAATATTACAAAAATACCTTAAGCGTAGAACTTCAACTCAAGACAGGATATTATATATTGCTAACTTTGTCGAAAATTTACAGATTATGATCAAATCGATGACAGGGTATGGCAAGGCCCAGTTTGCCGTTGATTCAAGAAATGTGACTGTTGAAGTGAAGTCACTTAACAGCAAACAGGCTGATATCAATGTACGATTGCCTTACATTTATCGGGAGAAAGAGCTGGAGATGAGAAGCATCGTAACACAACGGCTTGAGCGCGGCAAGATCGATTTAAACATTAATGTAGAACATGCGGGTAATTTTTCGAATTATACCATCAATGCTGAGCTTGCTATCCGCTACAAGCAAGAATTGGTTAAGTTATCAGAAATGCTTGAGCAGGAGCCCCCTTCCGATATTCTGTCAGTAATTATTAAACTTCCCGATGTATTTAAAAACTCTGCTGAAGAAGTATCTGAAAATGAATGGATACAACTTTCCGGTTGCCTGAATGAGGCCATGAATCAGCTTGAAGTTTTTCGGGTACAGGAAGGCAAAATACTTGAAACTGACGCTGTGGCCCGTATAAATTTGATTCTGAGCTACCTTACACAAATCGAACCGCTTGAAAACGAAAGAATTACCCTCATCAGGGAAAAAATGCGCAAAGACCTTGCAACTTTTGCTTCAGAGAATAGAATTGATGAAAACCGTTTTGAACAGGAGCTGATTTACTGGTTTGAAAAAATTGATATTACTGAAGAAAAAGTTCGCCTTCGGAAGCATTGTACTTCATTTCTTCAAACAATTGAAAACGAACAGGCTCAGGGCAAGAAGCTGGGTTTTATCACCCAGGAAATTGGACGAGAAATCAACACCATAGGGTCAAAAGCCAATCACGCAGGAATTCAGACTTTTGTAGTAAACATGAAGGATGAGCTCGAAAAAATAAAAGAACAACTACTTAATATTCTGTAATTTATGGTTGGTAAGCTCATTATTTTTTCTGCACCTTCAGGGGCTGGCAAAACCACTATCGTTCACCATATACTGAATCGTTTCCCACAATTGCAATTTTCGGTTTCAGCATGCAGCAGAAAACAACGTAAGGGTGAAATACACGGGAAAGATTATTACTTTCTTTCTGTTGAGGATTTCAGGGCTAAAATAAGCGAAAACGCTTTTCTGGAATGGGAAGAAGTTTATCCGGGGAGCTATTACGGCACATTGGTTTCTGAAGTTTCAAGAATATGGAACCAGGGTAAACATGTGGTGTTTGATGTAGATGTTAAAGGTGGCCTGAA
>CAZKCK010000135.1:0-11432 GCA_964550695.1 uncultured Bacteroidales bacterium
GGCTCTTGGCGAAGCCCTGAACAAGGAGTTGCTTGAAAACAATCCGATAGTGGCGGAAATGGTGAAGAAAAATCTGCCATTTAATATATTTTTTGTTGGGCATTCAATGGGGGGACTGGTTGCCAGGGCGGGGTTGCGGTCGCTCAACGTTAAGCTTCAAAACAATGTAAAACGCCTTATAACCTGGGGTACTCCGCACCAGGGAAGTCCTTTGACTACACTTCGGTACATTACGGCAGCCGGTTTTGATGTATCAATTGATGGCCTACCCTTTTACCCCTATGGCGAAGGCCCTGCCACCGTGATGGAACTAATGGCCATGGATACGCCCGGAACCCGCGATCTGCGCTGGAGCAACGGCTCGAAAGGCTTTGAAAGGTTCTTTAATTATGACACCTATTTCAGGGGAAACAGCAAAACCGACAACCTGAACCCTGAAGAATATGATTTGCGTACCGGAACCATGTTTTACAACCAAAACCTGACAACCTTTAATGAGAACGAGAAATTTGCCGATAGGTTTACCTTCTTAACAGGCTCAACAAGCAAAATTGCACAGGTAAAAAAATGCAGTTTCTTATTTACCAAAGCATATTATCTGTTGGTAAAGGCCAGTGATTGTGCAAAGGGTTCATATATTATCAACCTGATGGCTGGTGATGATTCTTACAAGGCCAATGATGGCGCCAGCCCGGTCTACGGGCAGGGAGGTTATGGATTATGGCCCCGGCCCCGATCCGTTGATTTAGGCGATATTGACCATGAAGAGTTCTATGGTGCAAAAGGATGGGAAACAGTTGACAGAACATTTTGGGAGATCAATAAATCAGCAGATTGCAACTGCCCTTATATTGCGGATTATAAAAATGAAAATGATAAGATTAGCGCAAAGCTGATATGGAAACCTGATCCTGATCCAGGCAAAAGGATCAACAAAATTGAAGCAGTTTTGATAGATAAAAATACGGGGAAAGAAGTGGAAACCTCTGATGATTTTACTTTTAAGGATTCCAAAGGAGCCTTCACTGGTGCATTATCACCCGGTAAACAGGAAAAGTATGTTCAACTGAAGCTATTGCTGAAAGTAACCACAAAAGATAAAAGTGTGGTTCGATACATAACCGACTATCAATCTGGCGGATTAAAAATAGGGGATAAACATGCCGGTGGTATTATAGCCTATATTTTGCAGCCCGGTGACCGCGGTTATATTGCAGGACAGGTTCACGGACTTATTGTGGCTCCCGAAAACAGCGCAGGTGTAACAATTGAAACGCATATGGCAGAGTGGAGCTATTATGAGACCATCGGAAAAACTTCCACTGCTTTGGGTTCAGGGCAGGCAAATACCAAAGCTATTGTGAATGTTTGCAAAGTAAAAGGAACTCCTGCAGTACTTTGCGATGATCTTGTTCTCAATGGTTTCAGCGATTGGTACCTGCCAAGTAAAGACGAACTGAACTTAATCTATAAAAACGAGCTTGCCATTGGTGGTTTTTTTGGCGAAGGATTCTGGAGTTCAAGCGAGGGAAGCTATATGAAGGCATGGAAACAGGATTTCACAAATGGCATACAGTATGATTATGGCAAGAGCTATTTTTGTGCAGTTCGTGCCGTCAGGTCATTTTAACTGATGGTTTCGTAAATTTTCAGTACAGTTTTATACTCATACCTTGTCTGGAATTTTTATTTATGCCTTGGTATGAGTTCATACCTGCCCTGGAATTTTTATTTATGGAGCCATATAATTATTATAAAACCATGTTGGATGACAGGTTGATTACCTTCAGAAACAGGAAGCCGTTGGGTTTGTTGTTTCTATTGTCATAGAAGCCCTACGGGATAAAAAGGCTCTTCCATCTACACCTTACGAAAAACTCAGAACATCGCATTTCCATATCTGCACATTTTCATATTTTCATATCTTCAAATTGCATAATTGCATCCCGTGCTGCAACTTCTCCACCCTGAATAATCTCTTTAGCCTTATAGAAATCATAAGCACCAAAAGCTTCCTTCGAGATGTTTATCATCAGGTCAATTTTGTGATTGGCAAGTGTAAGTGCGGTAATCTGGTTCAGCATGATACCAATACTCCGGTTGGTCAGGTTGAACATGCCGAGATCATCTTTTTTACTTTTGGGAATATAGTTGCTGAGTTTGGCCTGAATGAGTTTAACCTGTTTCATCACTTTACCGTTGGTCATATGTTCTAACGCCGGGATGTTTTTTGCAAGCGGAATATGCGCATTTACTGCTACAACCACAAGCAGGTCGTTTTCATGACGTTTCACCCTGTTTATAGGTATCGGATTCACAATTCCGCCATCCACATAGTAATTGTCGTCAGATTTATAGGGTTGAAAAACGGTCGGGATTGAAATGGATGCCCTGATGGCATTGTACAGATTGCCTTCTGTAAAGGTTTTCTCAGTTCCATGTATAATGTCAGTGGCCACGGCACAAAAAGGGATTGCCAGATCTTCTATATTCCTGTCGGGCACAATCTCCTTCATTTTTTCAATAATTTTCCTGCCTTTAATGAGTCCTTTATTGCTGATGGTAAGGTCAGTAAGCCTGAGGACTTCGTTAATATCGAGTGTGTTTACCCAATTCTCAAATTGCTGTAATTCACCTGTTGCATAAATTCCGCCAATCAGCGCACCCATCGAAGTGCCGGCGATTGAGGTAATTTTATATCCATGTTGTTCAAGCACCCTGATGACCCCGATATGTGCAAATCCTTTTGCACCACCACTTGAAAGCACCAATGCAACGTTTTTACTTTTCATTTCAGTGTTATTAGATTGTTACAGATCATTTATCAGCGATAATGGTAGATAATTCAGTCCGTATTTTTTGAAACAATCAGGATATCCTGATAGCTAAAGAAGTTACTTCTCCCACACCATGAACCATAAAGAACAGAACTGATATTCAGGCTATTTCCGGTACAAATATCCGTCACAAATGTTTCATCAAAGCAGATGGCATATTCAGGCGTATCACTGTTTGTTGTGTAATAGTCGTTGCCGGTGAACCTGAAATCGAGTGTTGCTGAGCCAGCTCCGGTTAATCGTTCAGCCTCATTGTTCATCAGAAAAAAGGTAAGGAAACATCTGCCATTTTTTTTCAATACTCTCGAAATTTCAGCAATATAATTCTCAGTATCAGCCGGTAACATGTGTGTAAACAAGGAGGTGGCAAATACAAAATCGAATGATTCATCAGGGTAGGGAAATGTGAAGTCAGATGCTTTAATTTGCCCGTAAGGGTTATATGTCTTGTTCAGAATATTAGCGTGCCGGAAGTTAAAACCCGGATAATTGGTCGAGATATTTCTTTTGCACCATCTGATACCTTCTGCCACAATATCAAAACCTTCGTAACTGCCATCCCTGTTTAAATAGCCGGTTAAGGGAACCGCCATTCTGCCAACACCGCATCCAACATCGAGTATTCTTTCATGAGGTTGTAAACCACATTTCTGTATAAAATGCCTGAGAAAATCTTCACCTATTTCTTTAAAGTCACCACCTCCCACAAACATAAGCCTTTTGGGAGGTGTCAGTGTATCATATTTCCCGGTAAACTGTTCATAGGAATCATGTAAATAAAAGATTATTCTTTTAATGACGAACTTAACATAACGTGGTATTATTCGTTTAAGAAATTGGTTCATAATGATTTATTTAACGATATCTACATTGCATAACACCACCCGTTAAACTGTGTTGGTATTTGTTTCTTTTATGATAATTTTCATTTAAACCAGTGTAAAATCCTTTTCTTTTAAAATAGTAAACCTAAAGGTAGATCCGAAGCCGGGCTGGCTTTCGACGGATAAACTGCCGCCGTTGCGTTTCACAAATTCCTGACATAGTATGAGTCCGAGTCCTGTTCCTTTTTCGTTGTTGGTCCCCGGTCGCGTGTGATTTACATCCAGGCTGAAAAGATTGCTCAGAATTTCAGGATCCATCCCTGTGCCGGTATCTGAAACAGCTATTTCATAAAAATTGCCAACAGGATTAACACTTACTTCAATCACACCTCTGTTATGGGTAAATTTAATTGCATTCATCAGCAGGTTACGTAAAACTGTCCTGAACATATTTTCGTCAAAATAGCCGGAATACTCACCGGGTACATTTGGAATTACCCTGATGTCTTTTGCGGTGGCCAATGTTCCGGCTTTACCGATTTCATCAAAAATAATGGGGGAGAGGTGATTTGTAGATGGATCAAAGGCTATTTTCCCGGTCTGGGTCCGCGACCAGCTGAGAAGATTTTCAAGCAGGTTATATCCGGATGTGCTGGCATCATTAATAATTTTCAAATACTGTTGTTTCAGATCATCAGAAAGCTGGTCAAAATCAGTGATCATCAACTCACTAAAGCCCATCACCACACCAAAGGGGTTCTTAAGGTCGTGGCCAATGATAGAGAAAAACTTATCCTTGGTAGCGTTCAGAACTTCAAGGTTTTGGTTTGAAAGTTCAAGTTGCTCTTTCTGTGCAATAATTTCTTCATTTTGCTCTTTGATACGGGAGGTTCGCTCTTCAACAAGCCTGGCCAATTCTATATTATGTCGTTTTATAGTCCTGAATCTGTATACGATAGCTAACCAAATAACTGCTGATATCAGGCAAAGAATGCCTGCAGTGAACCACCATCGCAGCCAGAATGGTGGATGAACAATGATAGATAATCTCATAGGAACCGGCGACTGAACATTATCGCCATTAAAGGCGGTAACAATCAGCGTGTATTCACCGGGAGCGAGGTTGTTGAACATAACCCAGCGTTCTGTACCCAGATCAACCCAATGATCACTGAGGCCTTCAAGCTTATACCTGTATTTTGTTCGCTGGGCCTGAATGAGGTTAACGGCTGCAAATTCAAGTTGAATAAACTTATCATTGTGTGTAAGTTCTATTTGTTTCAAATATGCGCATTTAATTGTTGTGTCAGGCGTTCTGCCAGAAATTGATAAATTTGAAAGTATAATATTCGCATTGAACTGGTTTTTCAATATCAGCGATGGTTCAAAATATGTCAGACCATTCACTCCACCCAGAAAAATTTCACCTTGTTCTGATTTGAAATGCGAAGAGGTGTTAAATTCATTCGCTTGAATACCATCGGTTTTATCATAATTGAGGAATTGTTTTTTCGTATAATTAAACATACTGATGCCCTTGTTGGTTGATAGCCAAAGATTTGAATCATTATCAGCAATTATAGCGTAAACCACATCATTCGGCAGGCCATCACGCATGGTAAAGATTTCGGTTAAACCTGTTTTTTTATCAAGCCGGTACAATCCTGAACCTGTCCCTACCCATACTATATTGTCCTGAATCAGGATTGAAAGTATGTGATCTTTTGCGAATGCACAAAGAGGCCCGGTAGAATCGGGATAATACCTGAACTGATCGATGCCGGGATTGTAAGTTGCAAGCAAACCAAGTGAAGTTCCAATCCAAATCATTCCATCATGATCAATAGCAATTGCTTTAACTGAACCTTGTGGTACTTTTTGCTTTGAACCTGTTGGGTTTTCAAAAATCCGTTTTGAGCGGGTTGCAGGATCGTAAAGAATAAGGTTTCTCTGTGTACCAATCCAGAGGTTACCGCTATTGTCGCACAGCAGGCTATAGATATAACCACATGTAACAGGTTCAACGGTAAGTTTGTCATTTTGCTTATTGTATTTTAACAGACTGTTTCCGGGGATTTCGCCACCAATCCAAAGGATATCGTTGTTATGGATATCCGGAATAACGGTATAAGGAATAAAGGTTGTATCTATAATTGTGATTTTGTTGGTTTGCCGGTTCAGTTTGTTAAAGCCCAGATAACCGCCCATCCATATAAAATTCATGTCAGCATATATACCACGTAAACTTTTCATGGTCATACAATTAAACCCATTATCATTTGCAAAGGTATTCAGAGTGATTGCCGGTAGTTTTTTGATACTACGAACTGGCAGATGGCTTTGGGTAATGGTTTGAAAGTGTTTTGAATCTTGTGAATAAACAAATAATCCATAGCCCGTTGAACCGATCCAGATATTATTGCCGCGGTCTTTAAAGAAGCATGAAACCCCGGCTCTGTTAGGAAGGTTGAGGCCGGTTTTATCCATATAAATCTGCGTAAACATTTTTTCCTGCTGATCAAACATAAATATACCTTCCCTGAGAGAACCAATCCACATAGTTGAATCATTTGGCTGAACAAATGATTTTGAGGCAAAATAATAGTAATAAGATGAATTATTTGTATTTGTTGAACTGTTTCTATGTAAATCAATGGTATAAAAACCTTTGGAGTTGGATGAAGCCCAGATAATTCCCTGATCATCCTCATACAACTGATTCATTTCAAACGTACTGTCGATCAAATAACTGCTTTCAATTTTATAGTTTTCGGGATTGAGGGTGATAAGCTGGCCTTTGGCAGAACCAATCAAAATTTTACCGGATTTTATCATGATATAATCCTTTGGCAAAGCTGGCATTTCAGGCTGGTATCCAAATAGGGGAATATTCTGAAGTTTTTGGGTTACCGGGTCATAACAGTTTATATAGGAATCGAATTCGTAATTGAACCAGACTCTTCCCTTATTATCAGTTAATACTTTCGGTACTGAAACATTTGTATTTGAGGGTGTTTTAAAACTAAACCTTTTAATGGTTCCGGCTTTCATGTTTAAGCAATTGAGTCCGTTGTTGGTTCCAATCCATAGTTGATTATTTTTGCCAACTGCCAGGCTGTTTATCTGATTGCTGGTAAGCGATCTGTTTGTAGGTCCGTTGCTTGTATAAATTTCAAATGTATAACCATCGAATTTATTCAGGCCATCGTTGGTACCGATCCACAGGAATCCTAAACTGTCCTGTGTAATTGCATTGATAAAATTCTGTGACATACCGTTGTCGGTAGTATACTTTTCGAATGTAGGAATATTGGCCTGTCCTGTAACATTATTGCTCAGAGACAGAAAAAAATAAAACAATAATATTGTATAAATTTGTAATACAGTACGATATGTTTTAAATAGTTTCACTCTTTTTTTGATTTTTAACACAAACAAATGTCAGAATAATACCAGTTTGAAAATGCTAATTTACAAAAAAAAACCGGCAAAATAGCCGGTTTTTTTAAAAGATTTTTGGATAATTATTGCAGAGGGGTAATGACTTCGATAAGTTCCGGCAGGTCCATCCCAATATTTTTCAAATGTTCGATGGTTGGTACGCCATTTTTGGTCCATCCTCTTCTTTCATACACGGCATCAAGAAGCTTTTCATACTGGTTTTCACGATGTTTGCGCGTAATTTCAACTTTTTCGGCAAGGGTTTTACCTTCAGGATCAATACCAATAATTTCTTTCATCTGTGTATCATAACGTTCCTGGCGGCTTTCGTATTCTTCTACGGTTACAGGGCCGGCGGCACGATAGGGCTGGGCATCATGTTTTCTTAACCCGAAACCTCTGCGGATATTGAAGATACGCTGGAAATTGTATACCCTTTCTGATTGGCGGATAAGTTCATGCTTATCAATATTTCCACCGGTAACACCGTTGTAAACAGTAACATAGTTATCAACATGTTCCGGAATTTTTGCGGGTTCATCAGTAAATTTATTGTCAGCAGGTGTAACATCATTCCACACAATTTTGCATAATCCCATGAGGCCGAACCAGGTTCTGAACATCGGAAAATAATGAAGGGCCTCGGCTTTTTTCTCAAAAGTGGGAATCTGATTATTCACCATATCCATGAATATCAGCCAGGCTTCATCATGCTGCGGGCCTTTGTTTGTCATTGCATAACCGCCTTGCTGTGCCAGTGATTCTTTTGATACATATTGCGAATATTCAAGCCCTTTATTTTCCATGCCTATATCCTGCAGGAATTTTGGATCAGCGCCATATTTTTCAGTAAAAATCTGTTTAAGTTTACGAATTCCCTGACCGGCAAGCTTTCCAAAGCCTTCACCACGTGCAAGCTGATGCAGC
Organism: uncultured Bacteroidales bacterium; assembly: GCA_964550695.1. Classification (GTDB taxonomy): domain Bacteria; phylum Bacteroidota; class Bacteroidia; order Bacteroidales; family TTA-H9; genus CAZKCK01. The sequence goes on from CAZKCK010000135.1 coordinate 8,030, forward strand.
AATTCAAGTGAATCTGGAATATTTCCGAAATGCAAATCCAGTCCTCCGGTAATTTCTTTGTTGATGATGCCCTTTTCGTAACATTCCATCAGGAACGCAACAATTGTTCCCCAGGTAATGGTACAAATTCCATAGGTATCGCAATAAAAATTGGCTTCAATGATCGCGTCGTAATCAAATATACCGATGTTTGAACCCAGGCCTGCAGCAGTTTCATATTCAGGACCATCCACAATTACTTTGGTATCTTTATAGGGGCCGGTCTTAAGCTTAAAATCATCTACACCTTTGGCACACTGCATCGCACATCCTAACCAGCATGCATCATTAATTCCGAGTGTAAAGTATTTGTCCCTCAGAAGATCGCTGTGAATTTTGATGGCATCTTTATGGCTGCCGAATTTAAAATTGTGTGTGGGTAGCAAATCATAGTCACTCATGACGTTTACGATGTTTGCAGTCCCTTTCTTTTTCATTTGGTTCTGCTTGTCGTCGAGGTCGCGCATTTCTTTTGAATATCTCCGGCCTCTTTCCATAATTGATTCAAGATCAGCAACGTTATTCAGATTACCAGAAACCCCTGGAATTCTGGCCACGATGGCTTTGATCTTTTTATCTCTCATAACCGTACCAAGGCCACCACGACCGGCTTGTTTTAACCGTACTTTTTTACGTCTGACATCATAAAACGTAAAGTTGATCATGCCGATGAGTGAATGTTCAGCAGCAGCGCCGGTAGAAACAATCCCGATATTTTTGGCATCTTTTTCATCTTCAGCAAAATATTCGGTAAGTTCTTCGCCAAGCAGATGTGAATCTGTTGAAAATCCGGGATCATTATATATTTCAATTTTATGATTTATACCATCAATGTAAATAATGATGTCTTTATCAGCTTTACCCTGAAGTTCGAGTGCATCAAATCCGGAAAATTTCAAAAACGGACCAAAATATCCCCCCACATTTGAATCCATAATTGAATCGGTTTGGGGCGAAATGGAAACAAGCAATGATTTGCCTGTTCCTGAATACTGTGTAATCCCACCGATAGGACCTGATGCAATAATGATTTCATTTTCAGGGTCATTCCATTTGGTATCCGGTTTTGTGGCATCCCACAACAATCTCAAACCAAAACCTTTGCCGCCGATGAATTTTTCTTTCATGAAAGCACTGACCGGTTTTTCTGAAATTGCCTGATTGCCAACATTAATATAAAGCGTGCGGTTGTTGTAACCTTTTTCTATCGGATGCCAGTTATAACTGTATTCCTTTAATAACTGGTCTTTCAGGTTTAATTTGGTGTTGTTCATTTGGGTATATCGGGTTGGTGAAGTCGTGTGAATTGAAACGATACAAAATTAGGAATTGTTTTCGGAATTCGTAATTTTACAACCCAAATTTAAAATATATGGATAACAATACCAAAGTATTTGAAACCCTTCAACTGCAAGGGAAACCCATGCGTGCCGGAGAAATAGCGGAAATGACCGGAATCGACAAGAAAGATGTTGAAAAAGCCATCAAAAGTCTTGTCAAAGAAGAGAAAATACATTCTCCAATACGTTGTTTCTATGGCATAAAATAGACTGTAAAACAGTACTGTTGAAACAAAGGAGGTTTATTCCCGGTGAATGCAGAGTTATGCAGGTACAGGGAATGGACTTTTTTTTTGAGTTTTATGTTACGGCTTTGGGTTGGGTATAAAAATATTTATGTGTAATAATGAATTTTAAATACGCAATTAAATTAGTTTTGTATGACCAAAAAAATGTACTATGAAAACAATGATCCACTCTTTTAACACAGTTCTGTGTTTATTATTAGCCACTATTGCGCTGCAAGCCCAGCAGCCCTATTTCGCCAAAGTATTTGATACGGCCCAGGCATATTCCATTGTTCGAACCATTGATAACAACTACTTTATGGCCGGAATATATTATAGCAATTATTCCCGGAATGGTGCTGCATTAATTAAAATTGATAATAATGGCAACTTGCTTAAAGCACAAAAATTTGGCAACAATTACGCGACTGTATTTAGTCATATTATTCAAAGTGGTGATAATTATATAATTGCTGGCAGGGTTGGGTTGATTGAAACAAGTAATACAGGTTTTTTATGTGTTAAAATTAATAATAATGGGGATACTTTATGGACCAAAGCAATTGATTTTGGATTGACAGCACAGGCTATCAAAGTTTGCCAAACCTCTGATATGGGATGTATTTTGACCGGAAATGTTTCACTGAATAATGCTCCGAATTCAAAAATTGCGGTAGCTAAACTTGATCTGAATGGCAATCTGGAATGGGCAAAGACCTATGCATTGGGAAACAATACAAATTATTCATTTACAGTAAAGCAGATGAATGATGGTAGTTACATAGTAGGTGGTTATGCTGAAAATTTCCCACCCTATGTAGGGATGGGTGTTATTATGAGTCTGGCTGCTGATGGCAGTTTTCAATGGTCAAAAGCATACTCACTTGCTACCGGTGAAGGCGTATCAGTTGCTGATGTATTAATTGAGAATGACGGTTTTATGTTGTATCTGGCTTCATTTACTCCTATGCTTGTAAAAACTGATTTTTCCGGAAATGTGATATGGGCTAAGAATTACGCACTTTTTTCATCAGTTAATTTTGATAACCATTCTGTTCCGGGTTTACTCAAGACCAGCGATAACGGATATGCTTTTGTATCGATGTCATGGTGGGGCAATCCCGGATCATTCACCAAAACAGATGCAAACGGTAATACATTGTGGTCATATATGATGGATTTGCCAACATCAGCAGCTACAACCATGGAAGATAATGGATTTCTGGTGGTTGGCAATGGACCTCTCATAGGGGTAAAAAGTCCAACATTATGGCAATCACAGATAGGAATTGTAAAAACTGATTCAACCGGATATGCTTATTATTGCTCTCAGGCATCCGGGGTACCTACAGAACCCGTAACTTTAATTGAACAGACATTAAACGCTGTTGTGGCATCAGGTGCCACATTAAAAAGCACTTCTATAACGATTGGTGATCTTTTGATGAGCGCCCGTGAAGGTTGCGTTGATTTTATTGGTGGTATAGCCGATGATACCCCAGGCACATTCCAACTGATTGCCTCGCCAAACCCCACATCGGGGCAATTTGAGCTGAGTTTTTCGGATAACAATATGCATAAGGTAAGCAGTCTTGAAGTGGTAAATGCCCTGGGTGAAGTGGTTTATCAATCATTTAACTCGATTTCGTCAACCATATCAATTGACCTGAGCCATCAAGCCAGAGGCATTTATTTGATGAAGGCACTTGCAAACGATAAGGTATTTGTTGCGAAGGTTTTAATTACTGATTGATGGAGAGTTAACACATTAATAAACTGACTAAAGTTTTTTTTATC
>CAZKCK010000136.1:0-11271 GCA_964550695.1 uncultured Bacteroidales bacterium
GCAACAGCTACCGGAGCGGGGTCGTTCAGATTTTTAAATGGAACAATACCCGTCATTACAAATCCTACCATTATATATATGATGGTACAAATCACCAGGGATCCCAATATGGCCCAGGGCATATCCTTTTGTGGATTCTTTGCTTCCTGGGCTGCAGTTGACACTGCATCAAACCCGATATACGCGAAAAATATTACACCCGCTGCCCTGAAAATACCACTCCATCCATAATGACCGAAATCTCCGGTATTTTTCGGAATAAAAGGCGTCAGATTATCTGATACAATGTAATTTATACCAAACCCCACGAACAATAAAATCACAACAACTTTTACAAATACAATCACATTGTTAAAATTTGCAGATTCCTTGATTCCCAGTACCAGAAGTGTTGTAACAACCGCAACAATAAATATTGCCGGGAAATTAATGAATGCACCGGTAGTTGACCATGCACCCGTAGCTGCATCATAATAAAATGGTGCACTTGACAGTGAAGCAGGGATTTGAATGCCAAAATCCTTAAAAAAACTCACTACATAACCTGACCAACCCACTGCTACTGTGGATGCGCCGAACAGATATTCAAGTATCAGGTCCCATCCTATGATCCAGGCGATGAATTCTCCAAGGGTTGCATAAGCATAGGTGTAAGCACTTCCGGCAATCGGAATCATTGAAGCGAATTCCGCATAACATAATCCTGCAAATGCGCAGGCTATACCGGCAACTACAAATGATATTACAACAGCAGGACCGGCGTAGCTGGCAGCAGCCTGCCCCGTAAGTACAAAAATCCCTGCCCCGATAATGGCTCCGATACCCAATGAGATCAGATTCCATCTGCTAAGTGTCCGCTTTAAAGCATTTTTTTCATCAGTTGTATCTGCCAGCAGCGAAGTAATTGATTTGACTGCGAATAAATTTGCCATAATTTTTGATTAATTCAAGCAAATATAGGATGAGTTTTAATACAATATCAAAACATTTACACAAAATTTGATGTATTATTTCAATAAAACATCAAAAAGTCTGGAAATGAGAATTATAAAAAAATCAGAAAGGAAGTCTATTGATAAATATACCCAAAACTATCACCCCAATGCCACAAATCAAAATCACAGCAGCATTCAGTTTGCTTACAATCACCGGAAATTCATACTCCCCATCGTTGTATGCTTCACGCATGACCATAAAATAGTAATAAATTCCAATTAAAGCCATAAGGATGGCAAACATGGAGATAAACAGATATCCCTGACTTATGGATAATACAAATACCTGATATTTAGCCATAAACCCGGCAGTTGGGGGAATACCTGCCAATGAAACAAGAAAAATACTGAACAATACTGCTATCCAGGGCTTCTCTTTGTACAATCCTCTGAAAACAGAAATATGCTCGAGGCCATTTGAGGCACGTTTGGCAAGTATGAAAATAATGAATATTGGCACGGTAGCAAGCGAGTAAACAAATGTGTAATAAAGTATTACAGAAGCAGATGTATCGTGCTGTGAAAGCATTGCCAGCATGATAAAACCGCTGTGGGCAATGGAGGAATAGGCAAGCAATCGTTTAAAATTCCCTTGTTTAAGTGCCACAATGTTCCCTATGAGCAATGAAAGGCCAGTCATAACCCATAAAGCTTTTTCAAGCGGTAAAGGCAATGGCAGCAAGCCCATTCCCAATAGGCGGTAAAATGCTGCGAATCCGGCCGTTTTAACTACAGTTGCCATAAAAGCCGTAACCAGTGTGGGCGAGCCTTCATATACATCCGGACTCCAGAAATGAAAGGGTGCTACAGCAACCTTAAAAGCAACACCAATCAGGATAAACAGCAGACCGATTAATACCATGGGAGGAAGATTCCCGTTAAATTGTGCAATATATAACTTGATTTCAGGCAGATAAAAAGAAGCTGAGGCTCCATAAACAAGTGCTATCCCAAATAAAAAGAAAGCAGTTGCAAAAGATCCGAGCATAAAATACTTAAACGAAGCCTCATTGGAACGCGAGGAATTCTTTTTGCCACCGGCCAGAATGTACAAAGGGATTGATAAGATTTCAATGCCCAGAAAAAGCATAATCAGATTTGAAAAAGAGGTCATCAGAAAAGCACCCATAAGTGCAAAAATCATAAGTGCATATTGTTCAGCCACATGATATTCCATCCGCTTGAAATAATCAATTCCGAAAATAAAAATCAGAATGGTTATGATGGTCATCGATATATTAAAAGCAATCGAAAAGTTGTCAAAAATGACCATGTCATGGAAATATTTTGAGTCAAGTCCCCAGCCTTTGAGTGACAGGTAAATTGTTAACAAGAGTCCTGCTATGGCCACTGGAGACAATATTTCCTTGTGTTTTGTCAACCCGAGATACAGGATGATGATACCGAGAATTGTGGTAATGATAATTGCACTCATGGGTGTTCAGTAATCAGATTGGTTCAATAAATGTTTGATTTAGTGCACGATGGCTGTGAGCGTATCTGCAACAGGCATTATAAAGTTTAGAAATGAATTTCCGGCAATTCCCAACAGGTCAAAAACCGGCTGAGGATAAACCCCAAGACCTATAATAATGGCTATCAATGGAATAAGTATAACATAATCAAGTGTGCTGATATCGGTAATTTTCTTAAGATCCGGTTTCAGATCGCCCAGCATTACCCGTTGGTAGGCATATAACATATACACCGCGCCCAGAATCATGGTTGTACCTCCCAATACTGCATACCAAACCGAAAATTCGAAAATTCCGGTAATCATCAGAAATTCACCAACAAAGCCGGCAGTCAGCGGCAAGGCAACAGAACCAAGAACGACTATCAATAACAAGAGTGCCATATTTGGCGCATTGATTCTGAGTCCACCCAATGCAGGTAATTCAAGGGTTCCTGTTTTTTCTTCGACAAGATTAACCATATAGAACAATGCAACAATCGTCACTCCATGGCCAATCACCTGAAAAAGCATGCCCTTCAAAGCATATTCATTTAACACAAACATAGCAGCACACATCAGCGAGATATGTGCCATGGATGAAAAGGCAATGAGCTTTTTTAAATTTGTCTGCCGGAAGGCAATCCATGATGCGTAAATAACTCCAATGATGCTTAGCATGATCACAGTATTTTGCCAGTATTGTACACCCAGGGGCACAATCGGAAAAAGAAAACGCAAAGCACCGTATATTCCCATTTTGGTCATCACGCCTGCCAGAATCATCACGCCCTGAGGCGGTGCCATCGTATAAGTGGAGGGTTGCCACGTATGAAACGGAAATACAGGCATTTTGATGGCAAATGCTATAAACAGAATCCAGAATAGCCAAAGCTGTTGATCAGCCGGAATATGAAGCTGACTGAATGCCGAAAAATCAGTTGAATGAGGTGCTGGCGTTAATTGATACAGGTATATTATCCCGAAAAGCAAAATCAAACTACCTGATAATGTGTAGATAAAAAATTTAAGCGTGATGGAATTGCGTCCTTCCCCACCCCATAACAAAAGAATGAAATAAACCGGAATAAGGGCAAGTTCCCAGAAAACATAAAAAAGAAACGCGTTCTGCGCAAGAAAAACACCGGCAAGTGCAGCTTGCGTAAATAAAATAAGGGCGTTCAGCACAGGAACCTGTTTTTGCTTCTGCCTGAATCCGGCCAGAATAATAAACGGGAAAAGCACGTTTGTAAGCAAAAGCATGAGCAGACCAATACCGTCATAACCCAGTGATAAGGGAATTCCCAGATTGTTTACCTCAGATACTGCATAAATGACTGGTGTGTCAAAAAAAACCAGCGAGGTGGTTAATAAAAGACTCAGAATTCCGGAAGCCAGTGCAATGATTCTTGAAATCCCTGCATTCCTGAGAAAAAGCAGGAGCAAACCGGATAAAAAAGGTATGAATAAAATTAACAGCAATATCATAACATCAGATTATCAGAATAAAAATGATAAAGAGCAGAATACCTGCAACCATGGCAAAAAAGTAAAAACTCATATTGCCTTTTTGCAATTTACGGGCTATGGAGCCCAATCTGGCAGTGGTTGAACCGATACCATCTATTGCAGGGTCAAGAATGGCATTTTCAACCTTATTAAAAAGAAAGTCCGACAGGAAGCCGAAAGGCTTCTCAAAAATGAAAACATAAGCTTCATCGATGTAAAACCTGTTGTAAACCAGCCGGCTGAAAAATGGTCTTGTAACGGCATCACCGGAAGGTACAATGGCATTCTTCACAAATATCCTGTATGCAAGCCATATTGTTAAGCTTAACAGTGTAACGGAAATGAACACCAATAAAATCTCGGTTCCATGGTTTAGTACTTCAGATTCAATCTGAAAAACAGCGCTTTGCAAATAAACTTCAAATGCAGTATGTCCTCCAAACAGAGAAGGAATATTGAGAAATCCACCAAAAACAGAAAGTACAGCAAGTGCAATCAACGGTACGGTCATGATTTGAGGGGATTCATGCGGGTGTGTTGCGGTGGTCCGCTGCTGCCCGTAAAATACAAGGAATAAAAGCCTGAACATGTAAAAGGCAGTGAGTAAAGCACCTGAAATGGCAATTACATACAACACAATGCTGTGTTCAAATGCTTTTGCCAGAATAAGATCCTTGCTAAAAAAACCGGAAAATGGAGGTATTCCACTGATTGCCAGTGTACCCGCCAGAAATGTCAAAAAAGTTACCGGCATTTTCTTACGCAGGCCTCCCATTTTACGGATATCCTGTTCACCATTCATGGCATGGATTACACTGCCTGCTCCCAAAAATAACAAGGCTTTAAAAAACGCATGCATGGTTAAATGAAACACCGCAGCCGAAAATGCCCCAAGACCAAGTGCCAAAAACATATATCCAAGTTGTGAAACCGTTGAATATGCAAGCACTTTCTTGATATCGTTTTGCTTCAATCCAATCATTGCAGCAATTATTGCCGTTGAAAGACCCAGAAAAATAATAATATTCAGGGTAATTGGTGCAAGGCTGTACAATATACCTGAACGGGCTATCATATAAATACCGGCGGTAACCATGGTGGCGGCATGAATCAGCGCAGAAACAGGTGTGGGGCCTGCCATTGCATCAGGGAGCCAAGTAAACAGCGGTATCTGCGCACTCTTTCCAATTGCTCCGATCAGCAGAAATAAAGTAATCAGTGTGATTACAGAATTTCCGGATTGATAAGCAGTAGCCTGCAAGAAGATGGAATCAAAACTAACCGAATTAAAAGTAAAAAATAAAAGTATGATTCCAAGTATAAAGCCCAGATCGCCTATACGATTCATTACAAATGCTTTACGGGCAGCATAATTGTAGGCGGGATTTTTAAACCAGAATCCTATCAATAAATAGGAACATAATCCAACACCTTCCCAACCAATAAACAATATCAGGTAGTTGGCCCCCATAACCAGAAGCAACATACTGAAAGTAAACAGATTCATATAGGTGAAAAACGTATTTACACGCTCATCGCCGTGCATGTATCCGATTGAATAAATGTGGATGAGTGAACCAACTCCGGTAACAACCAACATCATGGTCAGCGAAAGATGATCGATCAGAAATGCAAACGGGATGCTGAGGCTACCGGTAGAAATCCAGTTAAATAGTGTAACGGTAGCAGTATCATGCCCTGATGACTGAAGTATAAAGTACAGCAGCACAGTGGTCAGAAATGAAAAAACCACCATTGTGCTGGCAATTATACCTGCCTGATTGTGTTTCAAATAACGACCTGCCAGTCCGGTCAGCAGAAACCCCAGCAGTGGAAAAGCCGGAACAAGCCATGCAATATTCATCATAGGTAATGCTTCTACCATTTTAATCGGTTCAAAAGGTTTATATCTACCGAATCAACATTTCGCTTCATCATCACTACAATTGAAAGTCCAACGGCAACTTCGGCAGCGGCCACAATCATGATAAAAAAAACAAATACCTGACCTGACGGATCAGAATGATAAGCTGAAAATGCAGTTAATAAAAGATTTGCTGAATTAAACATCAATTCAAGACACATAAGTATTGCTATGATATTCCGCCTGAACAAAACACCCATCAGTCCGATGCTGAACAAGGCAACGCTGAGAAAAATGTAATAATCAAGCGGTATGAGTTGTATTACTGAAGTTATATCTTTCATAATTGTGGTTTAAGATGAATTATTCTCCTGATACATGGTCTTTTTTGCCAAACATAACGGCCCCTACCATTGCCGAAATAAACAATACAGATGATACTTCAAAAGGAAGCAAAAATTCATGAAAAAGGGTTTGACCAATATTTGAAACCAGTCCGATTTCACTTGTAAAAGGGTAGCGAGGATTGATTTCAAACGTTTTACGGGTGGCAGCAAGCACAACCAGGAAAAAGATTCCGCCGGTAACCACAGCCAGTATTCTGGTAATCCTCGACTTTTGGGGTATGATGGCTTTATTGAGGTTCAGCAACATAATTACAAAAAGAAACAAAACCATGATGGCGCCTGTATAAACGATAATATGTACAACTGCCAGAAACTGTGCATTCAGCAGTATGTAATGACCTGCCATTGCAATAAAGCATACGATCAGAAAAATAACATTGTTGACGGGGCTTTTTAAGAATACCACCAACAACGCACTGATAATCATAATTGAAGAAAGCAGAAAAAACAAAAAGGTCATTTTGAATTCTTATTAATTGGGTTTATCTGTTATGTTTAAAACGTTTGTCATTTTTAAACTTTAGCACTTTTTCGGTCTGCCGGGCTGAAATGTCAATCCTTTTAGCGGCATCAACGGGTTCAACAAGTAAATCCTTTCCATATACAAATGGTTCGCGCTCATAATCAGCCATGACGATTCTGTCGGTAAGAAAAATGGCTTCTTTGGGACAGGCTTCTTCACAATCGCCGCAGAAAATACAGCGCAGCATATTTATTTCATAAACGGCAGCATATTTTTCTTCACGATACAGGTGTTCTTCACCGGGTTTACGTTCCGCGGCCACCATGGTGATGGCCTCTGCCGGGCAGGCAACTGCGCACAATCCACAAGCAGTACAGCGTTCCCTTCCTGATTCATCGCGTTTTAATACATGTTGTCCACGGTAAACCTTGCTGAATTCACGCGTTTGTTCCGGATAGCTGATGGTTACTTTTTTTCTGAAAAAATGCCTGAGCGTAATTGACATACCCTTCAGGATGGCAGGAAGATATATCTTTTCTAAAAAAGTCATTTTCTTATCCGAAGCCACTACAGATCTGTTGGTTAAAGGTTTCATACTGTGTGGTTTTAGGATAGTTCAGTAAAATAATAAAAAACACCGGTAATCAGAATATTAAAAATGGCCAACGGAATCAGCACCTTCCAGCCAAGATTCATCAACTGATCATAACGGAATCTGGGCAATGTCCATCTGATCCACATGAACACGAAAATCAGGAAGAATATCTTCAGAAAGAAAAACCCGGTCCCAAGCAAAGTCACCACATTACCCGGTAAACCCAACTCATCGATGAATGGCATGTTGTATCCTCCAAAATACAAGGTGGCAATTACCGCTGAAGAAATAAACATGTTAATGTATTCGGCAAACAAGTAAAAACCCAGCTTCATTGAACTGTATTCGGTATGGTATCCGCCAATCAGTTCTGTCTCACATTCAGGAAGATCAAATGGCGCACGGTTGGTTTCAGCAAAGGCACAGATTAAGAATATCATAAAGCCCAGTGGCTGATAAAAAACATTCCAGTGCATGCCATGCTGTTGGGCCACTATTTCTTTAAGGCTGAGGGAACCTGTGGTAACGATCAAAGCAACGATTGACATTCCCATGGCCAGTTCGTAACTGATCATCTGTGAGGCCGCCCTGATTGACCCCAGCAATGCATATTTATTGTTGGAGGCCCAGCCGCCAATCATAATTCCATAGACTCCAATTGATACCATTGCAAAAACATACAGGATACCTATATTCAGGTCGGCAATCTGCATTGGGAATTCCCTGCCTGCAATGGTTAAAGTGCTGCCCCATGGAATAACCACACCTGTCAGCAAGGCAGTGGTCATGGCAATTGAAGGGCCCAGAATAAAAAGACTTCTGTTGGCAGTCAGCGGAATAATTTCTTCCTTCATAAACATTTTAATTCCGTCGGCCAGAGGCTGAAGGAGCCCGAATACACCAGCGCGGTTGGGTCCCAGCCGATCCTGCATAAAAGCTGCCACTTTTCGTTCAGCATAAGTGGAATACATCGCTACCACCAACGTTACAAGCAAAATGATGAACAGAAAAGCAGTTTTATATATGTATAATGTCAAATCCATGTGGGTGTGTTGTGTTCCGGTTTAAAGGTATGAATAAAACAACCATTAGTAACAAGGGTTTTCAAAATAAGCTATTAAAGTTTCAGGGTTTTGTTTCTGTTTCAGAAGCAACATACTTCTCGTAATGGTTTTGTGAAATTACCGAATGACGCTCAATCGTTCTGGGACCTTCTATTGCCCAGGACTGAGTATCTTTATGGTTAAAACGGCAATCGTTACATATAAATTCTTCAAGTTCGCCGTATTTATCTTTTCGGCCTGTAACTCTCAGAATTTCATCGCCCTTCATCCATAAAACCGTTTTACCACTGCATTTAGGGCATTCACGGTGGGCATCGAAAGGTTTTGTAAACCATACCCGGCTTTTAAACCGGAAGGTCTTGTCGGTGAGTGCACCAACGGGGCATACATCAATCATGTTCCCTGAAAAATCATTGTCAATGGCTTTTTGGATATATGTCCCGATTTCGGAATGATCGCCGCGGTTTAACACTCCATGTACCCGTTTGCCGGTAATTTGATCCGCTACCATCACACAACGGTAACAAAGTATACACCGGTTCATGTGAAGTTTGATCAGATCCCCAATATCAACAGGTTCAAATATTCTCCGATCTTCTTCTGTACGGGTTTCAGCCAGCCCGTTTTCATAGGATAAGTCCTGAAGATGGCATTCACCGGCCTGATCACAAACCGGGCAATCGAGCGGATGATTTAGCAGCAGAAATTCAGTGATGGCCCTTCGGTTCTCGATAACTTCAGGTGAAGTAATATTCTGAACCACCATGCCATCCTGCACCAGTGTACGGCATGAAGGAACGAGTTTGGGCATGGGTCTGGGGTCTTTGGCAGAACCCTGAGATACTTTAACAAGGCATGTCCGGCATTTTCCACCGCTGCCCTCCAGCTTTGAATAATAGCACATTGCAGGAGGAACCACGCTGCCTCCGATTTTACGGGCGGCGTTCAGGATGGTTGTTCCGGATTCAACTTCAACCTCAATTTGATCGATGGTTATTTTGATAAGGGACATTTCTGCAGATTTATGTGTTCTTCAAATTCTTCACGGAAATGACGTATGGCGCTGGCTACCGGCCATGCAGCAGCATCACCCAGCGGGCAGATCGTATTTCCCTCAACATGTTTCGCGATATCAGCCAGCAGGTCAATGTCTTTCATCGTCCCATGGCCTGATTCAATACGGTGCAATATCTTTTCCATCCATCCGGTACCTTCGCGGCAGGGACTGCATTGTCCGCATGACTCATGATGGTAAAAGCGTGCAAAAGTCAGCAGGTTCTTTACAATACAGGTTGTGTGATCCATCACAATAAAACCTCCGGAACCAAGCATGGTGCCTGTTTGAAAACCACCATCAGCCAGAGATTCGTAGCTCATCAGGCGGGGTTCACCTTTGGCAGTTTTCAGAATCAGTTCAGCCGGAAGAATGGGCACTGAGGATCCACCAGCTACCACAGCTTTCAGTTTGTTTCCATTTCGTATTCCACCGCAATAAGCATCGCTGTAAATAAATTCCTCGACCGGTAATCCGAGTTCAATCTCGTAAACGCCCGGTTTATTGATATGTCCGCAGGCTGAAATGAGTTTGGTTCCTTTGCTGTTCCCGATTCCTATCGCTGCATAAGCTTCGCTGCCATTGTTCAGAATCCAGGGCAAAGCACATATTGTCTCAACATTGTTTACTACCGTTGGGCAGTTATATAAACCTACGATGGCCGGAAAAGGTGGTTTGATGCGTGGATTGCCCCTTTTACCTTCGAGTGATTCAATCAAAGCGGTTTCTTCACCACAGATATATGCTCCACCTCCGGGCTGGCAATACAAATCGAGTGAATAACCACTGCCCAGAATATTTTCACCCAGAAACCCGTTTCGATAAGCTTCTTCAATAGCCTTTTCTATGATTCTGAGGACATAAAGCAATTCGCCCCTGATATATATGTAAGAGGTGCGGGCACCAAGTGCGTATGAACCCAGAATCATGCCCTCAATAAGCTGATGTGGGTTGAGTTGACCTATATGTCTGTCCTTGAAGGTCCCGGGCTCGCTTTCATCAAAATTACAAACAAAGTACCTTGGTTTATCAGTGCTTTTGTCAATAAATCCCCATTTCATACCGGCCGGAAACCCTGCTCCTCCCCTTCCCCGGAGTCCGGATTTTTTGATTTCATCCGTTACCTGATCAGGCGTCAGGTTTTTAAGTGTTTTTTCGACGGCAGTATATCCGCCAAGTTTCCTGTAGACTTCAAAACCGGCAAGTCCTGGAACATCAATATTCTGCAGAAGAATTTGCTTTGCCATGTTTAAAGGTAAGGATTTATATGTGATATTTTATTTTCATTCTGCCATTTATCCAGAAGATTATCAACCTTCTGTATTGTCAGGTTTTCATGATATTCTGTTCCGACCTGCATAACGGGTGCATTCCCGCAAGCTGCCAGGCATTCTACCGTTTTAAGCGTAAATTTTCCGTCTGCGGTGGTTTCTCCGGGCCTGATTCCCAGCCGCTTTTCAAAATGCGCAAGAATATCCTCGGAACCTTTTAACCAGCATGGGCCAGTCTGACAAACTTCAATCAAACAATGGCCAACAGGCTGTAGGTTAAACATCGAATAAAATGTTGCAACTTCATAAACTTCAATTGGTTGAATATCAAGTAAAGAAGCAACATAATCCATCATTTCTGAACTAAGCCAGCCCTGATTTTCAGCCTGTGCAATATGCAACAGAGGCAGCAATGCTGATTTCTGCCTGCCCTGCGGATAACGTTTGATAATCCTGTTCACCAGACTGAGTGTTTCAGCATTAAATTCCGGTGATTTTTGCGATTGCGGCATATTGGGTTTAGTGTATATCGTATTCAATTTTTATTCGGGGTTCTTTTTATATTAAGCATCAAGTTCTCCTGCAATTACATTCAT
>CAZKCK010000137.1:0-11219 GCA_964550695.1 uncultured Bacteroidales bacterium
TAAATTGGTAATTGTAAATTTAAAATTTATTTTGATTGGTCGCATATTTACAATTTCATATTTACAATTTGATATTTACAATATTTTTAGGTGAAAGGTGAAGCTTGCCCAACCGAAGCATGAGGGTGGGGGTGAAAGGGGAAGGGTGAATGGTAAAGGGTGAATGGTGAAAGGTACAGGGTGAGAGAATATAAATTTACAAATTGCTTTCATACTCCTAATTTACAAAATGAATTACTGCACTACAAATTTACCTGAAACCTTGTTGGTGGCGTTGGTTATTGTGTAGAGATAGAAACCGGCCGGTAAACTATTTATGTTAACGTTTACCACCTGACCTGAAACCTCTTGCTGAATGACTAGAGCGCCCGATACATTGGTGATGGCCAGTTTTGCACTGCTCTGGGCAAACGATGGCAAAGCTATTTGCAAACCGGTTGAGGCAGGATTGGGCCAGGTTTTACCAGCCATATTTACCGACGGCAAAGTTGTTTGCCCTCCCGGAAACCCTTTGCCCAACTGTAACAATACCCCGTAATCGCCATAGGTATATCCGTTGCCATTGAAAAAGGTTTTGACGCCGTTTAACATGCTATACGGCCCATAGGTAAGCCAGGTTTGGCCGCCATCATCAGTGTAGTGTATTTTTGAGGACCTTTCTGATGAATAAAGTGGTGACTTGGTTATTATCAGATACCCGTGATTGGAATCCGAAAAGGCAAAATCGGTAATGCTATGTAGGCTATCGGCTTCAAAAACCAGTTGGGCAACATCATTATTTATATAGTAAAGCCGCTCACGGTTGCTGCTGGCCGCCACATAGCCTTGGGTAGCAGATAGCATCTGACCCCTTGTTAAACAGGCGATGCTCAAATCATGAAACTCCCAGGCCTGGCCAGCGTTTTGGGTAACATAATAACCACCATTTGCAGTGGTTTTGCCACCGCCAAACAAAAAGCCAGTATCAGGGGTTATAAAATGCATGTGGTTTAACGAATCATCAGGTTTTAAGATATTTTGCCATGTCAGGCCACAATTGGAGGAAAAAAACACATTTGATTCATCCCCGCTTTCCATAAAATAGGAAGCGCCATACCCAAAAACATTCAAGGCTTTGGCAAAATGCTGGCCAATCAATGATTCAGTCCAGGTCAATCCTCCATCAATAGTTCTGTAAACACGCGAACGCTGGTCATCAATACCAGCTATAAGCCCATATCCATCCATTAACCCGAACATGGTGGCATTATAATAATAATGCGATGATATGTCAGATGAAACTGTATCCCATGTAATCCCGGCATTTTCTGATTTATATAAAGTGCTGTTGATGTTTCCGTCGCTCGTTCCCGATAACATATACCATGTATTACCATTGAATTGCAAATCTTTGATAAAAGCATGGTATGTACCTGTTTCGGGGGCAAAATCGCTAAGGTTATGCGCCGTAAACAGTTCCATGTTATCATAATTGCTGGTCCAAATATAGGCATCGGTAGCAGTACGTATCCCCAGACCCTGAATATTATTGATCGAAATGCCGGTGGGTTTTGTGCCTTTATACCACGTAGCGCCTGCATCGGTGCTTATATAGATGTTTTTTGCTGTACTTGTAACTTCTTTTTCCTTTTTACCGGCATAATATGATCCTGCCGCTATCACAATCGAATCACCAAGGCACTTTAAGCCTGACCAGGCGACCAAAGAACCAGGGTCAAAAGTTAAAGCCGACCAGGTGGTGCCATAATCAATTGATTTGCGTAAAGTAGGCCGATAATCCTGTTGTTCATAGTAACAAAATGCTATGTAAAAAACCCCATTGCCTGCGTAGGATAGCTCTGCACCCATAAGCATTCCATCCATACTCTTTAAATAAACAACCTGCGTCCAGGTTAGCCCACCGTCCAAGGTTTGAATGCCATAAATACCTGCAAACCTTTCAATTATAGCAACCCCATGGAGCGAATCGGCAAAACGAAGACCGTGAACTTCTTCTATGTCAAACGATTGAAAATCTGACCAAACCCATGTTAGGCCTCCATCATGCGTTACACCAAATTTTGAATGTTGAGGATTATATTTATGGTCCTGGCAAGAAGCACAGCCTAGGTTTAAATTCAACATACTAACTTCGCTATAAAACCAACCACCATTTAAACTGCCGATGGGCGTAAAAGTATTGCCTCCATCATCGGTGCGAAGCAAAAACGTATCGCATCGAATGATGGCGGATTGCGGGCCGCAAATCTCGATATCCCAAAGGTCTGAACTGGTTCCGGTATTGGTCAATTGCCAGGTCTGTGCCCCATCCGTAGTTTTGGCTATGTTGCCAAACCGGCCTACCATAAAGCCACGGTTGGTATCAAAAAACTCGATGTCGTAAATCTCGCCACCAAACGGCTTGGGGTTGAGCCATTGCGGCTGCTGGGCATTGAGCAGGTGGCACAAAAATAAGAGTGGGAAAATGAGTAGGGTTTTCATTATAAAAAGGTACATGGTGAAAGGTACATGGTGAAAGGTAAATGGTTCAGGGTATATGGTAAAAGGATTTAAAATTTACAATTCGTTTAAAACGCAGTTATTTTTTAATTTTTGATGGGATAATGTATCGATGAACAGTATTTTTATGGTCCCGCCCGCCTTACTACCACCACTGCCTGTAATAGTATAATCTGCAGGCTGTGAGCGGCACTTCAAAAATACAACAACGCTTCTGTTATTGCAAGTTCTTTGTTGCCATTTTAGTCCACTATGAAAATCAAAGGTTTATAAAAGAATGCCCGGCGGGTCAAATAAATTAATAGCTAAGCCGGCCAGGAATTACATTGCAACAACCGGCATAGTCCCTTCATGCAAAACTTATGAACCGGCATCTGAAATTTTGGCTTTTTCCAAATTAAATATCAACAATTTACATTTTTGTATACCTTGTTTTACATCAATTCAGATGCTTTCAACACAACAAATAAACCCAAAATCTGTTACCCATAGGATTACACCAGCAAGTGATTTTTACTAAATATTCTGATACATGAAAGCTACACGATTCGTTTTACTGGCAGCGCTATGCTGCATTTTGGCCGGCTCTTCCTTTGCCCAGCACAGAAACAGCCAGGGCTTTGAACTCGGATTACGTTTTGGCGATACGCAGGGCGGGAATGCTGCCATTGATGCCATGATTCCCATCTGGGGAAGCCGCGTACATGCCGATGCCACCTTCTGGGACAAAGGCGTTATTCTCGCAGCTTTGTACGACTGGAAATTCCCGATTGGACAAGGTTTTGTGTTTTATCCGGGCGTAGGTGCCTCACTGGCTACCGGTGGTGAGCTAAACCTTGCTGCTGTGGGCGAAGCAGGCGTTGAATATGCCTTTGACATTCCGCTTACGGTTGGCCTCGACTGGCGTCCGGCCATCGGCATCATCAACAGCAACGGTTTTTTAGCCGGGGGGTTCGGGTTAAATGTCAGGTACCGGTTCTAAATAAAAATTTACCTTCCGTAGCGGCTTTGCGGTGGTTGTGTTTCAAGGCTGCGGAAATTTAAAAAAACCGTCTTTCCTTTGGTGATGTTAACCGTTTTTGATTCATTTTGTTGCGTTCTGCCACCATTGAAATCAAGGCTCACGGTGTTTTCACCTTCGGGGAGGTTTACTTTTACATAGCTGATTTCTGAAGGAAGCGTCTGCCAGTTGCGTGTATCGGCTTTTTCGGTTACTGCATTCAGTATCCCGACCACAGCCCCGATGTTTTTATCACCCTCGCGCACGGCAGCTTCCATGGCTTTTTTGGCTGCAAGCCGTGCAATTGAGTTTGCCATTTCGCGCAACATACGATCTTCGAGTGTTTTAAACAGAATGGCATTCAAATCCTCTGCTTTTTCGAACTGAAATGAGCCTGTGGAGGTTTTAAGTTCCGCTCCCGCCAGAACAGTCGGGCGCTGAAGATATTTGGGGAAAGCAATACGCAGCATGCTAAAGTCGGAAAAGCTGCCTGATTTATGGTTGTTGTTGCCCAGAAACACCGGGAACGACATGCCCAGTTCTGAGTTCTGAAAAAAGGCCATACCGCCGTCACCATCCATCTTTGAGAAATTTACGCTCCATTCGTCTTTAACCGGTCCAAAACCATTTTCCCAGAAATAAACCAGGGTTCCGCCTTCGGCAGGTTTATGCTCATATTTAAGTCCGAACTTATTTTCAAAAAAAGATAGTTCCTCATTAAATCCGTTAAGATAGGCCGTGCGAAGTACATCGGTTTTCAATTGTTGCGGAACAGCAATGCCAAATACGGGTGTGTAAATTGAATCATAGGCCTTTACAGCATTTCGGTAAGCTATAAATGCATTGTTGTAATCAAAGGTGGCATCGTAAATCAACCCCATGAGTATGTGTGCAAAGGCATCGTCGGCATAGCGGTTTTTATGGCTTTTATATTTATCATTAAGCTGGTTAAGTTTCTGATTGATGCGCCGGGCTTCAACCAATGCCGACTGGTAATCGCCAAGCTGCAGGAAGCTGAGTGCTTTGTAATAATTCACCATCACCTTTTCAGGATCTTCGGGAGCATAGGGTTTTACACCAGGATTGGTGACCAGGGCCAGGGCTTCGGCCCCATAATTTTTCTGATAATCTTCGATGTACAAATCGGCATTGTTCAAATTGCTGATACTCTTTTTATAGTCGCCCAGCGCATAATCAATCCAACCTACATTCATCTGGTGTAAAACCCTGTTTTTCCCTTTAAGCGAATCGCCTTCCGAAACCAGCAGTTCGCGGGCTTTCTGCAAATCCCCTTTCTGAACCATCCCGTTTAATTTGGCATTTTGCTGGTAATAGGTTGCACAACTGCTCATGAATATGCTTAAAAGCAGAAGCATGAAATGGTAAGGCCGGATTTTTAAGAGGAGCCGCATCATTTTCCTTTGGAATAAAATAAGCAGGAGGAAGGTTATTTATTAACGTATTTCTTAATTTTCTTATCGCCGATCCAGATAATCTCGTTGGTTTCGAGGTTGGTCAGTTCTAGGTTTACCTGGTAGTAGTTTACTTTTTCATTATTATAAGAGTCAATAATTGAATTGATTGAACCCTGAAGTATGAGGTCAGCACCTACTTCGCGTCCCCATTTCTTGATGGTTTCTGTTGCTGCGTATTCCTGCTGATCAGCCCGTTCAGCCCGTATGGCTTCACGTTTTTCGCCGGATTGCACCAGGCGTACACGTCCGGAGGTGATGAAAGCTTTTTCAAGATCTTTCATAAAGGGTTCGGCATCAATATGCTCAGAGGTTTTGTTTTTTACAAAGCCAACAATAACCACAGGTCTTCTTGAATTGGCCTGTTCAAATTCGTTCAGCCAGCGTCCGCCAAGGGCTTCGGCTATCATTGCTTCACCGGTCATACGGGCATCGGCATCATTCCAGCGGCCGCTCAGGTCGATGGTCTGGCCCGGGTCAACGCGGGTTACCTTACGTACAGAGCATGAGTTAAATGCAATCATTGAAAGCATGACAGCAGTAAAAATGAATATCTTTTTCATGGGATAAATTTGTGGTTTTAAAATGAAGGCATAAAGATAACAAAAAACATACCACGCATTTTATGATTTTCAAGAGGATATTCGTCTGGCGAACAACCATTAGCCCGTGTTTTTGTTATATTGAGGATGAAATGCTTAATTTTTTCTTAATTTCGCAGCATGGAAATAGTGGTTAGCGGCATAAGGCCAACGGGCGAACTGCATTTGGGGAATTACTTCGGGGCAGTTAAAAATTTTGTAAAGATGCAGGAGGAGAACAATTGTTACTTCTTTATTGCAGATTATCATTCACTTACAACACATCCCACACCTGAGGATCTTCATGGGAATGTAAAGCGTGTGCTTGTAAATTACCTGGCCGCTGGTCTGGATCCCGAAAAATGCACCTTATATATTCAAAGTGATGTGCAGGAAGTAGCTGAATTGTACCTTCTTTTGAACATGAATGCCTATATGGGTGAACTGCAGCGGGTTACTTCGTTTAAGGACAAAGCCAGGCAACAGCCGGACAACATCAATGCGGGATTGCTTACCTATCCTACGCTGATGGCTGCAGATATTATTATTCACAAGGCACACAAGGTTCCGGTTGGTAAAGACCAGGAGCAACACCTTGAAATGACGCGTACTTTTGCCAACCGGTTCAATCGTTTGTATCATGTTGATTTTTTCCCGGAACCACAGGCGTACAATTTCGGACAGCAACTCGTAAAAATACCCGGGCTTGACGGGAGCGGTAAAATGGGAAAATCAGAAGGGGAGGGCAATGCCGTTTTTCTTTCCGATTCGCCTGAAGTTATTCGTAAAAAGGTGATGAAGGCCGTGACCGACAGCGGTCCCACGCAACCAAATCAGGAAAAGCCTGACGCTATCAAAAACCTTTTCGCACTTCTGGGGGTTGTTTCAACGGCTGATACGCTGGCGTATTTTGAAGATCAATACAATGCATGTACAATACGTTATGGCGACCTGAAAAAACAACTTGCCGCTGATATGGCTGTTTTCACTGCACCTTTACGCGAAAAAATGCTTGAAATAGAATCGGATAATGAGTATCTTCGTAAGGTCGTTAAGATTGGAACCGAAAAAGCAAAAATCAGTGCTCAGGCAACCATTCGCGAAGCGAGAAAAATAATTGGTTTCAGATCATTTTAAAAACTAAACAATTATTTTGAATTATGGAACGTAGTTATGATATAAAAAGTACACTTATTTACTTGTCGCTCAAGTTAACTGTTATCATGTTTCTGGGCACGGTACTGTACGGCATTTTTGATAATCCGGGGTTTGAAAATGACTTCTGGAACGGGTTCTTCCAGATTGTTTCAGTGGTTGGATTTATATTGATCATCGTACTGATTTTTGCCCTTTCGCGGCATAACTTTAATATTTTTGGGTTTTTCCTTGTGATACTTGCATCCTTCTTCAGAATTATTCAGATCGCCCTCTTAAGCCATAAATTTATTGAAGTTCCTGTTTATCTGCTTGTTATTGCTGTATCGGTTTATTTTATGACAAAAAATGACCGCCGGCATAAGCATGGTCAAATTTTTTAAGTTAATTCCGTAAGGATTAGTTCTTAAGGGGCCGGGTTCACAGTCGGTTCCTTCCTCAGCCAAATACAATTAAGTACATCAACAATTCCGATAGCTTCATTCCACCCCGGCTCTGACGAGAATTTATATTCAGTGGCAGAGCATTTATGTTGCTGATTACAATTCAGTATTACCAAGTTGAAAATGGCTTGACAATCAGAGATGAATTAAAGTAATCAGGATTACCGGTTACTTCCTGACCAAGCCATTCGGGTTTTATAAAAGCCTCGTCTTCACTTGTAAGTTCTATTTCAGCCATGACCAATCCCTGATTTTCACCGTAAAACTCGTCTACTTCATAGGTGTGTTTACCAGCCTGAATTAAATAGCGGGTTTTATCAATTTTACCGGGTTCACAAAGCTGAAGTAATTCAAGTGCTTCATTCACAGGGATTTCTTTTTCCCATTCATACCGCGTTATTCCTGATGCATTGCTGCTGCCTTTTATGGTAATGAAAGCTTTGTCGTCTTTAATCCTAATTCGGACGGTGCGTTCGGCAACCGTTGAAAGATAACCCTGAGTGATTCGGAATTTTTTATATGCCAGATGTTTATATGCTCCGGCTACCAAAAATTTCCGTTCTGTTTCCTGTGCCATATTTTAATCTGTTGTAAATTAAGTTGATTTCTATTTCACTTTAGAATTAAAGGCATGAAAGTAATTCAAAATTTCTGAATAAGCGGAGAATTAAAACCAATTTATTTTATTTGTAAAACAAAAAGAATAGAATACTCAGGAAACAAATCGGATATATTTTTATCTTTATCACATGAAATTTTAACAACTAATTGTTTATGAAACGTGTTTTTTCTTCAATGTTTTTGACTGTTTTACTGATACTTACAAGTTTTGGAACATTTGCACAACTTCGCATTAATGAATTTCTGGCAAGCAATGATGCTTCCTTTCCGGGCCCTCAGGGCGATTATCCCGACTGGATAGAGGTATATAATGCGGGTAGTGTGGCGGTTAACATGGCCGGTTATTGGATCAGTGATGACCTGAATGAACCCGATAAATTATATCAGATACCTTCAACCAATCCTGCCCTGACAACTGTTCAGCCCGGAGGTTTTATTCTTTTTATTGCCAATGGCGATCCTACCGGAGGCGTTTTGAATGTGAATTTTAAACTGAGCGGTTCGGGTGAACACATTGGATTGTGGATGCCTGACAAGGAAACAGTTGTAGATACAATGTCATTTGGTGCCCAGACAACTGATGTTTCGATGGGACTTTCTCCCAACGGTGGTGAATTATGGTATTTCTTTGCCTCACCTACTCCGGGTGCTTCCAATCCTGATTATACGGGAGTTACAGAAAACACCGGAATTACTTCGTTGTGTACTGTACCTAATCCATGCAATAGCTTTACCCGAATTGAGTTTGAGCTTGGAGTACGATCAGAAGTTGCAGTAAACGTGTATGATATTACGGGGAATCTGGTTGAGGTACTTTCCTCCGGGAATTTCAGTGCTGGTAAGCATTACGTGAACTGGAACACATCTGCCCTGCGCGAAAGCATCTATTTTTGTAAAGTAAGTACTGCTTTTGGCTCAACAACCCGAAAAGTTATTGTGAACCATTAGGATGGACCATTTCATCCTCAGATTTTCGGAAAAAATTCCGGAATTTTTTTGGTAATTAAAAAAAAGTATTACTTTTGCGCTCCTGAAATCATACAAGGGAGTAATTCCTGAAATGTGAAATCAAAACATTCCTCCTTAGCTCAGTTGGTTAGAGCATCTGACTGTTAATCAGAGGGTCTCAGGTTCAAGTCCTGAAGGGGGAGCCGGAAAATCAGCCCGTTACAAACAAAATTGTGACGGGATTTTTTTTGCTCACCCACAAAATCACCCACTCCATAAAAGGCCATCAGGTTATTAAAATTGTTGGCTATATGAATAACAGCCAATGAATATTAAACATAAAGGAATCTCTCACAGACATCTTTCTCGGAACAGAAATTGACCCCAATTGCTAAAAAGTGATAATTAACCTGTGCAATCCATTGCAAATGCAATTTTGTGACATTCGTTTTACAAAAATATAATTTGTTTTTGCATACTATTTGGCGAATTCAGTCCTTTGGGTAGATCTGTATTACAGAGATAAGATGAAAGACTAAATTTTATAATGCAATTATTGGAATTAGTATGTCACACAAACTGTTTTTTTTGAATAATTTTCGCAAATAATGTTGACAATTGGCTTAATCTTATTAATTTGCATCAGTTTTAATGAAAAGGACTAAACATTATAAAAACCATGAATCAAACTGTGTCAACACTTAGTGTAAGAATTTTCCTTTTTTTGCTAATTTTTATTTCCTTTCGTAGTTATTCACAAAACAGCAATACATACTACCTTGACCCGCTTTATTTGGGCAATAAGACATTAAAGCTGCAATTCGAGCATAATACATACAATCGCAGATCGGCTTTTGGGTTGCAAGCGGCAGTTTTCTCTCCTGAGGAAAAGGGTTTTGGGATTGTTCCGTATTATAAGTTTTTTTACCAGCGTTTTAAAAACTATGGAGGCCTGTTTTTGCAACCCGTATTATATTATTCAAATTGCAAGTTTCCATATAAGCAGTATTTCGATTATAAAGATACCGTGAGTATGGCAACGGTCAATTCTTTTGGAGGTGGTTTAGGTTTGGGAATGAATTTTCGGTTAGCCCAACTATGCGTTGACATGTCGGTCAAGGGTATATATCAAAATAACCAGGATACTTATTTTTATGATATGGATAATTATGCATATGACCCTTCATTTACAACTTTTGCATTCACAATAGCGATAGGGTATAGTTTTCCGTACCAACATATTAACCCCAAATGGAAATGCAGCGACAATAGATACAAGACAATGCATGATAATGGGATAAACGATGCAATAACCTTTTGCATCCTTAATACTCAGAAAGCAGGTTATGTTGATGAGTTTTATAAAGTTGAAGCATATGCATACAGCCCTGTGAATAATCCTTTTGCTGAAGATCACCCAATAGCCGAGATAATAAAAAATCCCGGAAACCTGGTCATTCTGTATCATGATGATAATAAATTAATTTTTCTCCCAGCAAATGAGTATTACTCGATTTATAAGAATATTGATTTCAATGTGGTAGAAGGTGTATTTGCAAATACTGGTAAAATAGTTTTTCCCACCGATTCCAAAATTCAGCCAGAGATTAATTATGGTAAATGGACAGGACGCTTAAACAACGGTGTTCCATCTGGAAACGGGACTTTTACTTTTACTGACGGAAGTAAATATGTTGGAAATATGACTAATGGAAAGGCTGATGGAGAAGGAAGTTTTTACTCATCGCCATCCTTGATAAGAAAATCAAATATAAAATCAATTGAAGGTGTATGGAAGGATGGCTATATAAATGGTCCGGCAGCATTATCTTTTAATATACCGTTAAGTCCAAATGAGCCTTATTATAATATTGCATCAATAGAAGGAAACTACACGATGTCAGAGAGGTATGGAACTTTTTTCGCTTTAAACTCTGATAAGAAACCTATATCCTCAACCGGACCAAATGAAAATGGCAAATATCTTTTTCCATTGGAGTCAACCCAACGAACATACAACAATACAACAGATTTGGGAAAAGCTGCGATCTTCCTTGGTGGTGCTGTTGCACTTGGTATAGTATATAAAGCTATTACATCGGGGACATCTGGAAATACCGGTTCTGATATCCCTACGGAAAAGGCAAGTACTCCAAATAATACTGTTAAACTTGAAGTTGTTAGTATTACGCGTACAAATAAAGATTTGAGTGGATTTGGAGATTGGTATGAAATCAAAATTGAGTTTAATCAAAAGGTTGTCAAAAGAGGCTATACATTACCTGATACGAACGAATTATATATATATTATAACTATTTTCACAAAAAGTACTATACAAATACGGATAGGATACTTTCAACATTTGTTGGTTTTAATGAGCAGGACGTGAAAGAATGGGCTATTTCAAAGTATTCTAACAATTAGGCATATTAAAAGAAGTCTAACATAAATGAAAAAGCCCCACTAAAAGAAGCGGGGCTTTCCAACAAAAAAACAATT
>CAZKCK010000138.1:0-8448 GCA_964550695.1 uncultured Bacteroidales bacterium
GGTTCAGAACTGGTATCCCGGCAACAAACAGGGGCAAGGCGGCATTTATAACTTTGTAACCAAACGTGGGATTTGCAAGGGCAACAATTCCAAAATCTCCTGGACCCAGGTCGAAACCGGTTCGGCCATCACCTGGAAATACCCCAGTTGCATTCTTCAGGGCGATAACTCGGTTGGCGAATTTTATTCGGTTGCCGTTACCAACAACTATCAACAGGCCGATACAGGCAGCAAAATGATTCATATCGGACGAAATACCCGTTCCACAATTATCTCGAAAGGTATCTCGGCAGGCCACAGCAACAACAGTTACCGTGGGTTGGTAAAGGTTACCCGCAAAGCCGAGAATGCGCGTAATTTCTCACAATGCGACTCGCTTCTGCTCGGCAGCAAATGTGGGGCACATACCTTCCCTTACATCAATGCTGCCAATAAGTCATCGATCATTGAACATGAGGCAACCACATCCAAAATATCCGATGAACAACTGTTCTATTGCCAGCAACGCGGAATTCAGATGGAATCGGCCATCGGGTTGATTGTGAATGGATATGCCAAAGAAGTATTGAGCAAACTTCCCATGGAGTTTGCCGTTGAAGCTCAGAAACTGCTTTCGATCAGCCTCGAAGGCAGTGTTGGATAATCTTGATTTTATTATTGATTTACAAATAGTTATTTTATATATGCTTCTCCAGATTAAAAATTTACATGCATCCATACACGGAAAAGAAATTCTGAAAGGCGTTAACCTGGAAGTAAATGCAGGTGAAGTGCACGCGATTATGGGACCCAATGGCACCGGCAAGAGCACCCTTGCTTCGGTTATTGCAGGACGCGATATTTTTGAAGTTACCGCCGGTGAAGTGCTGTACAAAGGGCTCAATCTTCTCGATATGCCGGTGGAACAAAGGGCACGCGAAGGCATCTTCCTCGGATTCCAGTACCCGGTTGAAATACCGGGCGTTAGCATGAGTAATTTTATGCGCACCGCCATGAACGAAACCCGCAAATACAAAGGCCTTGAACCCATGCCAGCCACTGAGTTTCTTGCACGCATGGAAGAGAAGAAAAAACTGGTCGAAATTAATGCAAAGCTTACCAACCGTAGTGTGAATGAGGGTTTCTCGGGAGGCGAAAAGAAAAAGAATGAAATATTTCAGATGGCCATGCTTGAACCGCTGCTTGCCATTCTGGATGAAACTGATTCGGGGCTTGATATTGATGCACTCAGGATAGTTGCCAATGGCGTGAATATGCTTCGCTCCAAAGACAATGCAACACTGGTCATCACGCATTACCAGCGCCTGCTCGATTACATTGTGCCCGATTTTGTGCATGTGTTGTTCGAAGGACGGATCGTGAAATCGGGCCGTAAGGAGTTAGCCCTTGAACTCGAAGAAAAGGGATACGACTGGATTAAAAAGGAATTGGAATTGAGGTAATTTGTTCGCTGTGCTATCAGACTTTTAACCAGCAACATTACCCGTAATAATCTTCAGATAAAAATGAATACCCTGCTTAACGATATTGGCCAACTGAATGAACTGTTTACCCAAAACTTTGGAATCATAAGCCGCTATGATTCTGAAGAATGGCGTAAAACACGGCTTGATGCGATGGCATCTTTTATAGCCGGAGGTTTGCCTGCTTCTGACAATGAGCGGTGGCGCAATACGGATATTGCCCATCCCCTGTCATTCGATTATGAGATGTATTGTGAAGACTTTCAGCAAAATCTGGATGTTGATAAAATCTTTGCCTGCGAAGTCCCGGAGTTCGATACCTTCCTCATTACCATGGTCAATGGATGGTATACCTACCGCAATTCCTCCCTCAGAATTCTGCCAAATGGCGTAATTATCGGCAGCCTCGGCAGGGCTCTGCGTGATGCGCCTGAATTGGTTTATGCACATCTGGGTAAATAAGCAAAATATCACGATAATGCTTTTGCTGCCCTTAATACCGCTTTTGCATCCGACGGCATCTTTATTTATGTGCCTGACAATACGGTTGTAAGCAAACCTATTCAGATGGTAAATGTGGTTGATCATCCCAATAACCTGTTTTTGCAAACCCGGAATCTGGTGATTGTCGGGAAAAACAGCCGTCTTGAACTGGTGCAGTGTGACGATTCACACAACCACGTGGCGGGATTTACGAATACCGTTACCGAGGTTTTTGTGGGTGAAAATGCCAGTGTGGACCATTATAAAATGCAGAACATCAACGACCACAGCACTGTGCTGCATTCAGCATGGTTTGAACTGGGGCACAGTTCAGGGCTGAATACACATGCCATTTCACTCAACGGCGGCCTCATCCGCAACGAAACCTTTGTGGCGCTCAGGGGTGAGGGTGGCGATGCAAATATTTACGGGCTTTATCTGATGGATAAAAAACAACAGACCGATAACCTGGTGTTTGTTGATCATGCAGCCCCCAATTGCACAAGCAGCGAAATGTTCAAGGGCATCCTTGACGATTATGCACAGGCTGTGTTCAATGGCCACATCCTGGTACGCCGCGACTCACAAAAAACCGCTGCCTACCAGAGCAACCGCAATATTTTGCTTACCGATAAGGCAAAAGTCAGCAGCCAGCCTTTTCTCGAAATCTATGCCGATGATGTAAAATGCTCACACGGAGCAACCGTCGGACAGCTTGATGCCGAGGCAATGTTTTACATGCGGTCGAGGGGAATTGGTGAAGAAAATGCACGTATGCTGCTGATGTATGCCTTTGCAGCCGAAGTCATCGGAAAAATTGGCATTGAATCGCTGCGTGAACGTATTGATGATCTGGTTAAAAAACGCCTTCGTGGTGAATTATCCATCTGCGACCAGTGTGTGTTACATTGTAAGACACCTGATCAGCCGGTTGTTTTTGAGATTGATATGAGCAAGATTTAACTAACTGTAAAAATCTGTATTTTGAATTTGGATATTTTAAAAATCAGGGCTGATTTCCCCATCTTAAACCAGAAGGTTTACGAACAGCCTTTGGTATATCTGGATAATGCGGCAACCACACAAAAGCCACAAATTGTTACCGATACTGTTTCAAATTATTATAACCGGCTGAACAGCAATATTCATCGCGGGGCACATTTCCTGAGTACGCAGGCTACCGAAGCTTTTGAATCAGGCCGGCGACAAGTAAAATCATTTATCAATGCCACACATGCCCATGAAATTGTTTTTACGCGTGGTACCACCGAATCAATAAACCTGGTGGCTTCTTCCTTCGGAAAACGTTATATTTCAGCGGGTGATGAGATTGTTATTTCGGCAATGGAGCATCATTCCAATATTGTTCCGTGGCAAATGGTATGTGAAGAGAGAGGCGCCGTGCTGAAGGTGATCCCGATCAGTGATGCCGGCGAATTGCTGATGGATGAATATGAGAAACTGCTGGGTCCGCGTGTAAAGATTGTTGCAGTTACGCAATTGTCGAATGCCCTCGGTACGGTGAATCCCATTCATGACATCATCAGGCTGGCCCATCAGGCTGGTATCCCTGTATTGATTGACGGTGCGCAGGGAATTCAGCATGCAAGGGTGAATGTTCAGGAAATGGATTGTGATTTTTATGTGTTCTCAGGCCATAAAATGTATGCCCCTTTAGGCATCGGGGTTTTGTATGGCAAAGAAAAATGGCTGAATGAAATGCCTCCTTATCAGGGTGGAGGTGAAATGATTAAAACGGTTACTTTTGAAAAGACCACCTACAACGAACTGCCGTTTAAATTTGAAGCCGGAACACCGGATGTGGCTGGTGTAATAGGGCTTGATGCCGCAATAAAATACCTCACCAAGACCGGATTTGACGATCTGATGGCATGGGAAGATCAGCTCTTTGCTTATGCACTGACGCAAATTGGATCGGTTGAAGGCCTGAGGATGATTGGCCGGGCAAGGGAGCATAAGAGTGTAATTTCGTTTTTACTCAACAATATCCATCCGTTCGATGCCGGGTCGGTGATGGACCACTTTGGAATAGCTGTCCGTACAGGCCACCATTGTGCACAGCCGCTCATGCAAAGGCTGGGAATTCCCGGAACCGTAAGGGCTTCGTTCTCATTTTACAACACTTTTGAGGAAGTTGATAAACTCGTGAGCGCTATTAAAAAAGTGCAGGAAATGTTTAACTAACGAATTGTGATGATGACTATCAAGGAAAAAGGTGAACAGATCATTGAAGAATTCAGCCAGTTCGACGACTGGATGGACAAATACAATTATTTGATTGAATTGGGTAAATCGCTGCCCGTGATCGACGAAAAAATGAAAAACGACAGCAACCTGATCGTGGGCTGCCAGTCGAAAGTATGGATAAGTGCTTCGTTTGAAAACGGACTTGTTCATTTCAGGGCCGACAGCGATGCCATCATCACCAAAGGATTAATCAGTTTGATGATCAGGGCACTCTCTGGGCACACGCCCGATGAAATTATGGCTGCTGATGTTTCATTCATCAACAGTACCGGGCTGCAGGAGCACCTTTCGCCTACACGGTCGAACGGTTTGCTGGCAATGATTAAACAAATGCGGTTTTATGCCATGGCTTACAAGGCAAAATCATTATAATACAGTGTGATATGGAACAGGTTTTTGATAGAAGTGAAATTGTACGCAAGGTGATTCTTGAGCTTAAGAATATTTTTGACCCCGAAATCCCCGTAAACATTTATGATCTGGGGCTTGTATATACGGTAGAGGTTTCAGAGGATTATGTTGTGAAGGTGGTGATGACCTTAACCGCCCCCAACTGCCCGGTGGCCGAATCGTTGCCTGTGGAGGTAGCCGAAAAGGTGAAGCTGGTACCCGGAGTAAAAGACTGTGATTTAGAACTCACCTTTGATCCGCCCTGGGACCGGGATATGATTTCGGAAGCCGCCCTGCTTGATCTGGGCTTGCTGTAAATCTGCAGTTCACATTATACTGTAGTATTTTGGTCATAACAATTACAGCTAACCTGATAATCTTTTGCTTTGATTTTATCAATTGATTTTTAATAGGATAAGGCATTGATAAAGTTATTAACACCTGCTCCTTATCTGTTGATAACTTTTAGAAAAAACCGGAGTGGTGGGGGGTTACCTTTTCAGAAAAATATGCACTAATAGTTTAGAACTGTTATTGTGTAAAGATATTTTTGCTGAATCAGAATATGTATCAGGTAGACTGTACACGGAAATCTATCATATTTACAGGAAATTGTAAATGCCAATCTTTAAACAGATTAGGGTGGATTTTGCTTTCTGGTTTGGTGAGTTGTATAAAAATGCGGTACTGGGGCAGCTATTTTCTCCCGGGAGGAGTATAACCGTAATTAAATCAGAATCATCAAGGCCATTTCACTAACAGCATATAAGCGGTAAGAAGTTGAATAACATAGAATAACCTAACACTTTGTAACCGGATTAAAAACACTAACAAAGAAATATGTGCTATCCATAAAAAGTATAAAATGCAGGAGGCATTGTAACATGACATATATAGAAAAAAAACAGAAATTAGATTACCTGCTGTACAGGATTAATCATGAAAGTACCGGAACAGTTCATGACATGAGCAAAAGCATTTGTGTATCAAAACGAACTGTATTAAGATACATTGATGAATTAAGGCTTCAGGGCTATCCGGTAGGATATTGTGCACGACGTAATACCTATTACATCATGGGTACTAACCATTAAATTAGTTAATGGTCAGTTAGTTGACTGCAAATTAACACCCGGAAGTATTAGAATTGGGAAAATTTTGCTCAAGCCTTTACAAAGCTAAACATCACTTAGCTTGGAATTCAGTGCAAAATGGTACTCACATGCACTTATGATTAACTTCCCGTAGTCTAAGCAAGTTGCAGATTTTAGCTGAAGTGGCTTGGGCGTGTCGGTTTACATCTGTATATCGAGATGTTGCTTAATGCCCGGTGCCAGAACCTTCTTCCTTTATAACAACCAGTTTTTTACTAACCATAACATCCCCTGTTTTCAAACTGACAGAATACACACCCTGTGCAAATTCTTCCAGAACGAGGTTAAAAGGGAGTTGAACTGCTTCAAAATGAAGTACGATCTTGCCTTCAGCATTGGTAATAATCAGATTCGCAGCTTCTTTTAAATTCCCGACCGATAGTGTACAGGATTTTTCGGCGGGGTTGGGGGCCAGCCTCATTTCTGATTGGCTGTTTATGGCTTCTTTTGCCTCAGTTTCTTTATCATTCGAAGTTTTCCTCAGTCCAATAAAGATATCAATCCCTCCCCCTGAACTGTTTTTTGTATAAGGCTCCTGTGTTGAAGATAAATAATTCCCTGAAACATAAAACTCCGACTTATTTATGGGCATCAAAGCCTTTATAATTCCGGGTGTCTTGAATAATAGTTCTTTCATGTTCCCATGGTAATCATGCATTGCCACATAGGAATTGAACCATATTCCATCCGGAAGTAACAAAGAATCATTGATAACAATAGGAGTTGAGAACACATCTGTTGAAAAATATTTGTTCTCCGGAAACAAAGAAAACATTGTACCTCCCCTGAAAGCCGGACTTTCATTATTTGCTGTAACCGAGATACTCCCATCACCTGATAATTTGCTGAAAAAAGTACTTTTTTTTATGTCATCCGTCTTCTTCTCCAATAACTTTAATTCAGGAATATTCCCGTATTTCCCTGAAATCAAAACTGATCCTTTATAATCTGATTCAAGGGATTCAATGGTTTCATTCGCCTCACTGCTGAACTTTTTTTGCCATTCTATTTCACCTTCATGCGTAAAGCATTGAACAACAAAATCCCTGTTTCTTGCAACTTTGTATTCAATGTCGCTAATAACCATATCAGAACTAAACTCTACTGCATAATAAATTTTGCCATTAACTACCCTGAGTAGCGTTTTATCTGCTTGACCTTCGTCTCTTCTTATCCAGTTTAAACTTCCATTCGAATCCAGACAGGCAATAAATGGAGTTGTTCCGGATACACTATTTTCTGAATCTTTATAATTTGTATTTGAAGATTCAGTAATAAATGAACCAGTAGCATTACCCGTAAAGTAAATATTCTCACCAAAAACATCCATATCAAACAAATAATCAGATTGTTGGCTTCCATAGCTTTTTACCCAGATCAATGCACCTTCGGGTGAATACTTTGCAATGAAAATATCAATATTCCCTGGCCCTTTAAGCAAATTTCCATCAAATTCAGCCTGCCAGGTAAAACACCCTGCAACAATAACATTTCCTTGATCATCAACTTTAATCTTCCGGGCATATTCAGTAATAATCATGTTTTCTGAGTAGGTTCCACCTGCCTGTTTTACCCACACAAGATTGCCTCTACTATTAAATTTGGCAATCAGAATATCGTTATCTCCCTTTGATTCAAGCAGAACACCGTCAATATCAATTTTTCTTTGAAAATATCCTGCTACATAAAGGTTTCCAGTGTTATCAATTTCGGCGCTGTAAATTTCATCTGAACCGGGGCCACCAAAAGCTTTGGTCCATTCCCACTGATCGTTTTGCCCAAAAATTACGACCGGATACATAAACAGCACCACTAAATAAGATCTAAACATGCTGGTTTTCATAATTATCTGTTGGTTAAATTGTTGTTGTTTTGTTTAATTGGGTATCTGAGTCTCTTATCGTGCCCTTTAAATTGTAAAAAAAGCCCGCCCTGATTTTGAGAAATGGGTACTTCCGGCCTTTCATTTAAGTTGGCAGGATTGAACAATTGGTCGTTGGAAAGACCATTTTCCGATTTTCGATCATCTATAATAACAATTTCTGAAGAAGGGTCAAAAAGATACCATGGGAAATCGGGATAGGCATTCCGGAAAGCCTTCATTATTTCGCTCCTTTGAAAGGCCTTTTCTTCCTGCTCTTTATTACCACTTAAATTTTGATGGTCAGAATTATTGTCTTTCAATGACTTTGCTGTAAAAATTGCCCCCTGGTTGGTCAAAAAACCATTTTTAAGCAACACTTCTTCCGCTTCATATTGCGTATCGGCATCACCTGAAATTACTGCCGGCAAAGCATTGCCACCGAGGGTAATTTTTCGGGCATTTGTTGTAGAATATACGCCTGCCGGCTTGGTAAAGTTGGTAAATTCAAATTCAATTCCGGCTTCATAATTCGAATTATAAGGTGCAAGCCGTTGAAATTCAACTGCGCCTTTCTTGTTGGCTGTTCTTTCATAACCCGGAATTCCGGTTATTTGCGTATTGAATGACTTGGATACAGAATTGCCATAAAACTCTGAAGGATAATGGTTCATTAAGCTGCCGAGCCATGCAAACTGGTATTCCCATCCGGAAATATCAACAAAATGACATTCTCCTGTTTGGCCACGGTTATCAAATCTGATAGCCGATCCTATAACACCACTATAATCATGTTCAATTTCATTGTCACCACATACATCCTTGTAAA
>CAZKCK010000138.1:8548-11161 GCA_964550695.1 uncultured Bacteroidales bacterium
TATTAAATCTGGCTGAATTGTTTGCTTCAACCCCCAGGTGTTTGATCCATTCAGATTTCTGTTGTAAACATTTATATATCCCTGGTCAAAATCACCTTGCGGGGCTCCGACTGCCAGAATATCATTATATAAGTCAACAGAGTTACCAAACAGGTCATCGTCTTCAGAACCTTCAAAATTTTTGATAAGCCCCCAATTATCAGTACCTCCGGCATTTCTAAAATAAAGGTTAACCGTACCCATGTCATCATTTTCCGGTAAACCAACAGCGGCATAATCATCCCAGATTGTCACATTATTGCCTTCGTCATCAGGTAGTTCAATTCGCTTTATTTCAATTAATAACCCAGACCAACATGCAACAGGCTTTTTATAAATGTAAGCATAATCACTACCATCACCTGAAACAATAACATAATCACCGGAAATATCAACGGATTTACCGAAATCCTCGTTGTCATCGGATGGTTTAAGCTGAGCTTTCTGCTGCCATTCGCCATACGCATTCTTTTCGTAAATATAAGCATACCCTTTGGATGAACCCGAAGAAACCGGAGCACCAATTACTGCCGTTAAACCATCAATAGAAACCGAATAACCAAACATGTGATCCGGACTATTCCCTTCAACTATCATGTTTCCAGGTCCGGTCGTTCCGTTTTGATCAATTTGTATATATGCAGGGCTGCCCTGAACATGGTTATTCGCCGCATCGAATCCATTTATCTGCAACAACGAAAAACGGCTATTCACCAAAAGGTTTGGTTTCACATCAATAATTAAAGTTATTTGAGAACCATTTGCAAGATTCTGCCCGGCAGAAGGTTGTGGTATAGCTATACAATCCTCACATATCAAACCTGCGCTTTGTATTACTTCCCATCTGATGGGAGTTGTACCCGGATTTGTGAATTTCAGAACAATATCTTCTTCACCTGAGGCTGAAACAGGATCGGGAAAAGAGGTTGCGGGGGATAGTATTTCCAGTGCAGGGATAACGCCTGAAACAATGATCTTCTTTTCGGTATAGTCGTAAAAACTGATGGTATTCACATATTCAGGGCTTAAAAAGTTGTTTTCTGCATATTCGTGTTGGTTGTTCCAGGCTTCAAGCCTTAAGGTATATTCTCCGGGATCTGTAAAACTAAAAGTTTTATACTTAATAAATTGGGAGTCCCAATATTCAAATATATCGGAAACGATTTCAGTTTGCCCGTTGGGCCGGAATAATGTCCATCGCAAATTGGTTGTCCACCATTTTGGGTCCGGCACACCCGGCTCACCGATGGCCAGCAGATTGGCTTCGTAGGTATAATGGGTATTGGTACTCAGTTGATCATTTCCAAAAAGCGTTACATCAATATAATCAGGAGCATTAACCACTTCAAATTCAAGTTCGGCATGTCCGGAAACTGCCAGATTGGGTTCATACACGTCAATGATAATCCGGTAGGTTCCTGCCTGAGGAAATTGATAGGTCAACTGTGGACTTGAATTATTGAAATTCCAGGATTTATAAAACACAGGATCTCCTTTTTTGTAGATTGCCCAGCTTCCGATAAAGGTTCCATCGGGGTCAATGAATGTGTTAAAAGTTACATCCTGTAACGGATAAGGAGGGCTGCCTGAGTTTGGAGGAAGAATTTCCACACCAAGCATTTGCGGTGTAACTTTAATTTCTTTTGCTGTTGTGACTGTTTTACTGTTTCCTGAATACGTACCCGTTACTGAAGCAACAGCCAGAAATTCCCCCATTTTAAAATACTGGTGTGTAAAGGTATATGAATTATTATCAGCCTCTTCAATGGTTTCACTGGTACCATCTCCGAAATCAAGGGTATAGGTAATCGGATCATTCTCATCAAAATTTGAAGCCAATACTTCGATGTCATGAACAAAATAATTCATTTCCCAATCAAACACTGATGCATATGGGTAGGTGGCCGGGTCAAGGTATATGTCTTCCTGATAAATATCACTATCAACTGCATTTTTTACAGTAAGCTTAACGGTATACCATTCATTGAGGTTGAGTAAAATATTTTCAGGGTTTTTCTCTGTACTGTATTCCCCATTTCCAAAATCCCATAAATAATCACTTATTATTCCTTCTGAAATGCTAAAAAAATCAACACTAACAGTTGGTGAATTGCTTTTGTTTCCACCGAACCATGGGCAAAAAACGAACTTACTTTCAGGTATGGTGAGCTGATTTACTGATACAGGTTTGGAAATAGATGCCTGATTTACACTATGTTTAACGATATATGTTCCGAGATTATCGTATTTAAACTCGGTGTCTTTTGTTTTTTCTGTCTTATGGAGCGGGTCACCAAATTCCCATAAATAGGTTCCGGAGATTGTGGATTTATCGGTAAATTTTACATGGGTATATTCTATCCCGGTTTGTTCAGCATCAAAGTCAACTTCACTTTCTCCGAAGATGAAGCTATGCCATGTATCAGGCAAGGGCGAACCCGACGGCAGGGGTGGCTGCCAGTTTGAATTTGATTGACGGATATGCACCACGGATGGATTTGAAAGAATTTGATTACCAGCCAGATCCTCACCTGATATTTTTAATTCATGCTGACCGGGTGTAAGATTATTATG
>CAZKCK010000139.1:0-11122 GCA_964550695.1 uncultured Bacteroidales bacterium
GGGCAAGCTTCACCTTTCACCCCCACCCTCATTCTTCGGTTGGGCAAGCTTCACCCTTCAATACTTCTCCTTCTGAAATCCCCACGTCCGTAGCACGGCAGCATAGTCATCGGGGTAATTGCCTTTGATGATGTGGATGAGGGCATTCAAAGTCTTTACAATTTGGGCGCGGTGCTGGTTTTTGGTATTCACAAGTCCGGCTAAATTTCCATCAGTTGCCACAGCGGTATTCAACAGCACTTCATACAGGTCTTTGATTTCCTGCCAGAAGGCCAGTCCGTATGTTTTATCAGCAAACCCATGCGCCTGAATGGCTTCAATGGTCAGTTTCAGGGCTTCATTGCGCTTGTTCCGGTCGGTAGGGAACGCATAATTGCCGCTTTGTTTCACAATGCCAAACTGTGGGAAATAGGATGTAAAATCATCCTTGCCATACTTTTCTTTCAGATAAACCTTCAGGTAGTCCGTATGGTCTTTTACTTTTTGATCCGTATTTTTTAAATCGTTGGTCACCACCGACCTGCCTCCGCCTGTTGAGAGGCGTTCCCCAAGGCTGGTGTTGAATTGGTTTACCGTATCTTCAAAAACCGATTGTTTTGTCCAGACAAGGGTAATGAGTGGGTTTTGCTTCCAGCTTGCCGCTACGATGGTGGCAAGGTCTTTCAGGTTAATGTCGGCGGCTGGCGTATATGCCTTGCTGCGTTTTGCTGGTTCCTGAGTGGTTACCGGGATAGTTGTTTCTGACATAATAAATTTGATTTTTTAATTATTAATGGAGGACTGCTTATTTTTCAGGGCTGATACAAACACATATTGGTTGAAATATTTTTATTTATATGGTCATATGAACTCATAACAGCCTTAAAATTTTTACTTATTTGGTTACATGAGCTCATAAGTGTCTTAAAATTTTTATTTATATGGTCACATGAGCTCATAAGTACCTTAAAATTTTTATTTATAGGGTCACATGAGCTCATAAGTGCCTTAAAATTTTTATTTATGTGGTTACATGAGCTTATACCTGCCTTAAAATTTTTATTTATGTGGTCACTTGAGCTCATAACAGCCTTAAAATTTTTATTTATGAGGTCACATGAGCTTATACCTGCCTTAAATTTTTTCTTAATGGATATGTTTGCCGTCATACGTGTAACACGTTTTGATTCCTGAATTTAGCTACTAAAACCGGCTGCAAATTAATAAAAATATCATATACACAAACAATGGTTTTGCAAAATTTTTGTGAATTTTTTTTAAGGGTTATGCAGCATAACATAAATATGGGCAGGATATATACGCCCTATTGGGCCCATAGGGGATTTCTATTGGTTTAATTCTTTTCATTAAAATCTGGCTTTCCTTACCATTTGTATGAATTTTCCCTTTCAATGGAATCTTCTCATTCTCAAATCTTCATATTTTCAAATTTTCACATCTGGTTCCGCACCTACGGAGCGGTGTATATTAACCTTTGAATTAGCGGTTATCACTGTTTGGCCCCTCCGGGGCCGTTTGGGATTCCTATTGGCATAATATACATGATTTCAAACCAATCCCCCTTGATCCCCCTTTTGCCAAGGGGGGACACCAACCCGGTGGCTTCGACGCCCTTCGGGGGTTCGACAGGCTCACCCACCTCAGGGCTGGTGCTCATCCACCGGGTTTACCGACACCTTTCACCCTTGGCTTCGATGGGCTCATCCACCGGGTTTACCCTTCATCCTTCACCAAATATATTGTAAATGTCAAATTGTAAATTTGAAATTGTAAATATGCGACCGCTCGAAATAAATTTTAAATTTACAATTACCAATTTACAATAGCTTTCAACCCTACACCCTTCCCCACTTTTGCCTATTGCCTTAGCTATGGCAAAACCGCACTCACAAACGCGGCTGCATTGTTATCCAGAATAATCATATCGAGGGCATCCACGCTGCCATCACCATTGATATCTTCTGAAATATAACCAGCACCAAAATTGGCTGCCTGATTTTCAACGTCAATCATATCCAGCCCGTCAACAGCACCATCCTGATTTACATCGCCTCCGTAAATAACATACACACCGGCAACTTCTTTCAGGTTATCGCCAAAGGCATTGCCGGCATTGTCGGTAAAATCCCAGGAAACAGGGGAAGTTCCAAGAGTTACCGGAGTTGAAGTCCAGGTTTCGATGGAGTTGCGGTGTATTACCGACAGATAATAATCTCCTTCGGGAATGCGGTTAAGTATAGGCTGGCACGTTCCATTCTGATTCAACATCACATTGGTGGTTACTCCGGCAATAGTGGATGGTGAAGCCGCTTCGGTTGCCTTAATATCAATCATATCTGCAGTGGTTCCCGTATAATGTTCGCCTGTTTCATCCATGGTCTTTAGCATTGCACCGGTGCCAGGGTCATACAGCCCTTCGAGGTATATTTTCATATCAACAATGGTAAACAACTGGCTCTCGGTCTGGCTCCACGTCCCGTTCACATCCTTTGTGCGGATATAAACACGGTGTGTACCTCCGGTAAGACTTGTTGTGCTGATGTTGAAAATTTCACTGATTTGCTGGCCGGGTGTTGGATTGACTGCTATGCCATTCCCAAATCCCGGGTCGGTATCAAAAAAATACTCAATTTGTGATACATCGCCCATAGAACTGCCTTCGATAAAAAATACTTTTGAATTTGTTAGGCTCCATTGGCCGGCTTCGTCTTTCAAGCGAAGATATATAATATGTATCCCAGGACTGATTCCGGTAACATCTATGGGAAAAGAGTGGACAATGGAAGTTGAAGGAGGTATGCTCACTGCAATTCCATTTCCAATTCCCGGGTCTGAATCAATAAAGTATTCCGCCATGATTACATTGACAGGTGAAATGTTATCAACAATGAAGGGCTTCACAATCGTATTCCCCCAACGGCTGCTGTCGTCCATTGCCCTGAGATACAGGATGTGTATACCTTCAGTGAGACCGGTAAAGTCAAGAGTAGTGGTAATGGCAAGATTGCTGCCCGGTGTAATGCTTACAGGTGTGGCGAGCCCGTAACCCGGATCGGTGTCAATAGCATACTCAACCCGTGTAATGTTTTGCGCCTGTGCACAATGGCTCACCATTGCGATCAGGCATAAGTAAATAAAGCGTTTCATGCTTAGTGGCTTTTGGCTTTCAGGGTAACGGTAGGGCCGTTAATATCCAGTTTCCATATAGCAGGAACTGTGGGCAAACCCGAGAGGACATACGGCTGCGGGCCACCAAAAACCCCGCAATCTACACCATCGTAACCGGCACCTATACATGGAGAATCGGGGAGAAGCCGGAACTGACCATCGCTGCTGCCCGAATACAGAAATACTGTTGCCATGTTTATTCCGCTTTGATTGCCATTGCTGTTGCCCACCTGATTACAGGCACCAAAATTATTTGAAAGCGTACATATACCGTTCAATTCACATCCTTCGCGGGCTGTTCCACAAGGAGCCGTGAAGATATTATTTCTGAGTTCACAATCAGTAAAATAGCAATTGGTCTGGAAAATATTATTAAAATATGATACTGTACAACCGATTGCATTTTGAACATTCCAATCCCATGCACCTCCATTGAAAAAAATATTGTTCTTAATACTAATATTTTGTGATCCGGTGTATGTATAAAGCCTTTCTATCCAACATTGCAAAATAGCGATGTTTGACACTGCGCCTGCATCTCCAATTTGGGTGTAACCGAGCCTATTTCTTTTCAGAAGGATATTGTTACATCGTAAGTAAATAGAACTTGTTGTAGTACCTGTAATTACACTGCTTTCGGCTCCGGGATTAAAAACTATAGTTCCAAGAGTTGCTGACAACTGGTTAGCCTGAGTGGAATCGTTTTCATTCAGGAAATAGCCGGGGCCAATGATTACAAGGCGCTTTGAAAGGATAAGGTCGCCATAGGAGGCAACAGAGCCTTCGAAGTATATGGTATCGCCAGGGAGTACGGTGGCAGAATCATTTACAGCCTGTGCGGTTGCAAAATCCGCATGTATGCCCGGAATGTTGTTTACACGCCATTTGGCGGCGTTTGATAAGTAACAATTGCTTACGAAAACAATTGAAAGCAGTAAAATGCAGAGATTTTTTTTCATGATTTTTTTGGTTTTAATATACTAGGAATAAAGGTTATGCTTATTGAGAATTTTTATGTTAAACCTGATTTTTGTTTTGTTTGACTTTATCAAAAGTGAAGGTTTTTTAAAAAGCAAAAAAGCCTGTTCAGAAGTTAATCTGACAGGCTTTCTAGATTTAGTATGTAAAAAAAGGTATCATTCCATTACGGCAAAATGGCAGAGATAAACAGCGTTGTATTGTTGTCAAGCATAATCATATCGAGCGCATCGATGCTGCTGTCTCCGTTGATGTCCTGAGGGATATAACCAACACCAAAAATAGCAGCCTGGTTGTCAACATCAATCATATCGAGCCCGTCAACGGCACCATCCTGGTTTTCATCTCCTGCGTACAATCCATACTGACCTTCTGATAACTCTTTCAAATTGTCGCCGTATGCTTTGTTCAGTGCATCAAAACTGTAAGAAACTACAGAACCGGCAAATGAAACCGGATTGGCCGAGGTCGTTTCTATGCTATTGCGGTGCTTCAAGGTAATGTAATATGATCCGTTGAAATTTGCCGGGACAGAAATGGTGGCCTGACCATCGGTCAGCAAATCAACACCCGTAGCCGTATATTCAATCTGACTATAGGTTGTGGCGTCGTGCAATTCAACATCAATCTGATCAGCTATACCAGGGGCAAAATGCGGGCCCAATTCATCAAAAGCCTGATTCAGGCCCCCGGCACCGTCATATAGCCCTTCGAGCAATACATACAGATTCAGGGTGTGCGTGGCAGCAGTAACTGTAACCGTTACCTGATCATTTCCTGAGCAGCCGTTGTTGCCTGTTACCGTCAGTGTGTAGGTAGCAGTGGCAGGCGGGTTGGCTATCGGGTTTGCTATGCTGGTGCTGCTGAGCCATGTGGCCGGTGACCATAAATAAGTGTATGGGGTTGTTCCGCCACTTGCTGAACCATTTAGCTGTACTGAACCTCCCGGGGAAATCTCAACATCGGCTCCTGCATTTACAACCAAAGCAGTTGCTGTGGTTGAAACCGTAGAATTGGTATAAAACGAAGTTATGATGGCTCCGTTGATATCGCTGTACTCGCAGTTGCCGGGTGTAAGGTTATCCCAGGTCAGGCTGGTGGAAACATTCGGGTTGGCCGTGAACTTTAACTGGAACAGGGTCCCGGACCCAATATCAGCCGGATCACTTGATGCCCAGCTTATGTATATCTTGTCCACAGCCTGGTTGATTACCAGTGAGCCTGTTGTTAATTCAGCATGTACCGACTGATATCCCTGAAAACTCAATTTTGTAGGGTCATATTGAAGTACCAGTGATATACCGCCCACAGAGTTACAATTGGTAACAGTTACCGGAACTGAAAGATTACCTGTACAAGAAGCAGAAACACTGACTGCTACTGTGGTTATCGCAGGTAAGGTAACCGTTAACATTGCACTGTTTGAGGTAACAGAAGGTGTGCATGTACCCGAAACGATACACCTGTACTGGTAATTGTTTAATCCCAGAGCGGCCGGGTTGATGGTCAACGTGCCACCGTTAACCCCTGAATAGGGTACAACATTCGACAAGTTTGTAAAACTGAGTCCACCATTGGTGCTTACCTGCCATACATAGGCTAACCCGGTTCCGGTTGCTGAAACCGAAAAGGTGGTGCTGCCTCCTGAATAAATGGATTTGTTCACAGGCTGACCAGTAATGGCAGGTGGTGTATGGATTGTTGCATTCCCGTTGGTCCAGGTTGAGAATATCACAAGACCGTTCACATCACTGTATTCGCAATTCCCGGCAGTCTGGGTATCCCAGGTGAGTGAACTTGAGCCCGGCACTCCCGTGAACAACAACTCTGTCAGTACCCCGGCAGTAGCTATGGTGGCTGCATTGGTCCGGTACCATGTAAGGTACACTTTAGAACCCGATACATTGGCTGAAAAACTACCATCAATCAGAGCTGCATTCAGGTTTTGCGTACCTGTAAATGTAAGTACCGAAGGATTGATATTGAGTGTGATAGAGAATGAACTTACACCTATAAAATCGGTAACATTCAACGGGACAACAATCTGACCCGGGCAACTTGTAACTGTTGGGCAGGTAGTGATGATGTTGGGCAAAACCGTCAAGGTGGCTGAATTGGAATAAACTACAGGTGTACAGGTGCCTGTTACCCTGCATTTATACATATAACCGCTTAAACTAAGCTGGGCATTTGTAACGCTAAGTGTTGGAGAACTCACACCTGAGTATGGAGCCACATCGGTAAGATTACTCCACGCACCTCCCCCGTTGGAACTAACCTGCCATAAGTAAGTCAGACCCGAACCTGTTGCTGTTGTTGAAAAACTGGTATTCTGGCCTTTGGCTATAATTTTATTTGCCGGGTGAGATGTTACCAACGGAATTCCGTAAATTGTCTGACTTCCGTTCACAAAAATCACGGGTAGTTCATTGCCTGATGTTGAAATGTATTCGCAATTGTCCGGGGTTGTTAGATCCCAGTTCAGACTGCTACTTCCGGTTACTGCAGTGAACAGAACCTCAACAATGGTTCCGCTGGCTATCGTGGCACCAGTAGCCCAGGTCCATGACAAATATACTTTCCCATTGATTGCATTGGCCACAAAACTACCGCCCGAAAGGGCAGCGTTCAGGTTCTGGGTGCCTGTGTAGGTAAGGGTTGCAGGATCATACGAAAATACCAGCGAAAATGCTGAAACTGCTGCAAAGTTGTTTACAGTAACCGGCACAACAATGCTGCCCGGACACACACTATTGGTGGGCAGAGTGGTTGTTACAGGATTGTATACAGTGAGCAGTACAACGTTGGTATTGATTACAGGAGGACAAGTCCCTGTGAGCCTGCAACGGTATTTATAGCCGTTCAGGGATAAAGTTGCACTCGTAACGCTCAGTGTGGCGGTGGTTACACCTGAATAGGGAGCAGCATTGGTAAGGTCCGCCCAGATATTGCCACCGTCAGTGCTTACCTGCCAGAGGTATTCAAGGCCGGTACCCGATGCAGAAACGCTGAAACTGGTATTCTGCCCCACAAGCACAACCTTATCCACAGGTTGAGTTCCGATAACCGGAATCTGACGAACAGTTGCTGTACCGTTGGTATAGGATGAAGGTAGTACAGCGCCGTTAACATCGGCATATTCACAATTGCCTGAGGTCAGGTTGTCCCAGTTCAAATAGGCGGTTCCTGTAATGCCTGTAAACCGCAGATCAAGAAGGACTCCGTTTCCAACACTGGCAGCAGTGGATCTGGCCCAACTGATATATACCTTATTGCCTGCATTATTCACCACCAAAGAACCTCCCGATAAAGCGGCATTCAGATTCTGGTAGTCGAGAAAAGTCAGTACAGTATTGTCAAAGGTAAGTACAAGCGATATGGCACCCACACCATTGCAATTTGTAACATTCAACGGTACAACCACAGTACCGGGACAGTTGGTGACTGCCGGAGCGGCCGTATTAATGGTCTGGGCATTCGCAAGTCCTTGCCAGACAATGACGGACAACAGTAGTATTGTTTTTAAAATAAGTGTTTTCATAGCACA
The DNA here is from genome assembly GCA_964550695.1 of uncultured Bacteroidales bacterium. Taxonomy (GTDB): domain Bacteria; phylum Bacteroidota; class Bacteroidia; order Bacteroidales; family TTA-H9; genus CAZKCK01. The sequence goes on from CAZKCK010000139.1 coordinate 7,694, forward strand.
AATTTTTATTTGGATACCACTATTTTAACCATTTTTGATGTTGTCTGTCCGTTACCTGTGATTTCGATTTTCAACAAATAAATTCCCTGTGCAAGATTTTCTGCATTTAGTTCAACCTGATGGTTCCCTGAACTGAATCGGGCGTCGGCAATGGTTTGAACATTGTTGCCCATTACATTATAGAGGCTTAATCTGACGTTGCCTGCAGTTGTCAGTGTAAAGTCAATGAATGATTTTTGGTTCATGGGATTGGGGTGTACCGTTAAACCAATTGCCGAAGCAGGTTCATCAACCCCGATTGCATTGCTGCGGATATCGCTGATAGCCAGAATAACTCCTGTGGCAGCATTGCCATCACCATCAGCAAATTCAGAGTCTTCAAACAATTCAAGTTCTATGTTGTCAGTAAGAGTTGTAAGGTCTTTCGATTTCATTTTCAGCACCACAACATTGTCATTGTCATTAATCAGCATTGCATCCAGATCATTCCATGCCATACGGAACAAACCATCTTGTGCTGTATAAACAAAATTTGTGGAACCATTTACTAACTGAACGCCCACTACTTCAAGATATTCCTGTGGGTAATAAAAACCAAGTGAAATGGCACCTGCCTTCATGCCCGGGTTCAGTTTTACTGGCAAATTAAATTCGGTAAATGAAGGAACTGATAACACACCATTGTGTTCAAGCACTATACTGCCATTACTGTTTTTAGCTGGTGTAAATGAAGCATTTACATCACCAAAGCATAGCATTTCGAAGTTGTTGGTTACCAGATTGCCGTTCACCGTATTGACTGTTGTATTGTATAGATAATCGCCTGCAGCAAAAGAGGAAATCTGCCCGGCCCATCTTTTCTGTACCAACAGGGCATCTGTTGCATTCACAGTGTGGCTGTAGTTTACATCAGCAGCAGCCAGGTTCATGCCTGCAAGCGGGATCATCTGTGTAAAATGCTTCTGGATAAGTAAAGCATCAGTCGAATTGGCGCCTCCCCATGCATCGGATGGCACAATGGTCATTTTATAATTTCCTGACGGGATTGAAGAAAACGCATAAACTCCTGAGGTGTTGGTTGTTGTGGTGGCTATGGTGGCTCCGGCAAAATCCTTGATGGTCATCGTGGCATTCTTCATGGGTGGAGTTGAAGGAGAAGCATATTTTACGTTGCCGCTTAATATCATTGTACTGGTTGATACTGATGGCAACTGAGCAAAATTGGTGAAGTAAACTATTCCTTTCGCACTGTTATCGTATTTATCATAAATGCGTTGGGCAATCATTGATGAATCACCGGTTCCCCAATAGTTATATCTTGCGTTGATGTTGGATGGAGAATTGTTGTACACATCGTAAGTGCCATTTCCATAAAGGTTGCAGGTTAAGGCAGAGGTGTTGCCAAGTGTGGCGCCGGTTGATCCGTCAAAATAAATCCCATACCCTGTATTGTTAATAATTGATGAATTCTTAATAGTGAGTGTACCTGCACTTGTAACTTTCAATCCATATCCCAAAGACCCGGAAAGGGTGGTACGTTCAATGGTTGGCTGATTGGTGTTATCGCACCAGGTATTGTATGTTGCGCCTTTTTCAACTTTGCAGTATTTAAGTGAACTCACTGCTCCTTCATAATCACTGAGGTCGTTGAAATAAATGCCAGTCCAATCCCCGGCAATACCAGTGATTGGTGTGTAGGTAATTGTACTATCGGCCTTTCCAACTGACCATAATTCCCCCCCATAAGGGTAACTACCCCAAAAGCCAACCTGTATTCCTTTTCCACTTGCAAAAGCCATTGTTATGCCCGGTTCAATGGTTAGCCTGCAGACTGAATAATATTTTCCAATTGCAATATTTCCCAAAACCAGATAATCCGTGTTATCCTTCAATAGTGTTCTGTTTTCGGAATAGGTTCCGCCGGACAAAGCCATCAAATTCACTATATTGCCCGAGAAAGTATTGTTCCTGTGATAGGGTGCCGATGTCCAATCGAGGAAATTTACAGGATATCTGCCGTTGGTGCTAAAGGTACAATTGGTAAATGACCCACTGCTTGCATTGTATCTGAGTCCATCGGTAACAGCATTCGAGAATGTACAATGATCCAAAGTAACACTTCCTGTGTTTTCGCAAAGCATATTGTAAGCATTTGCTTTTTGTACAGTACAGTATTTCAATTGATTTGTTGAGCCATTATAATCACTCAGGTCGTTAAAATAAATGCCGTTCCAATCTCCGGCAACGTCACTATAAGGTTTAAAAGTAATAATGCTGTCAGCTTTCCCGATGGCGTACAATCCGCCACCATAAGGATAACTGGAATTATAGCCTACCTGTATCCCTTTGCCGTTTGCAAAAGCCAATGTTAAGCCCGGTTCAATGGTTAACCGACAGAAATCGTAGTATTTCCCAATCATAATAGTGTTGAGGATGTGGTATCCGATACCGTCATTCTGAAGGGTGCGGCTTTCAGTAAGGCTTCCGCCACTATAACCAATCATATTGATTCCGTTTCCCGTATAGGTGTTGCCATTTAAAACCGGAAATGTATGCAGCTCAGAAAAATAAGCCGGATACCTTCCGTTGTTCTCAATTGTAGAATTCATAACCGTATTGTAGGCTCCATAGAATTTAATTCCATCCTGTGAAGCAATTCTAATGTTACAATGGTTTATGCTGGGTTGAATGGTATTTTCTATATACATATTGTAAGCATTGCCCTTTTCCACCACGCAGTAGTCCATTACCGATGTTGCACTATTATAATCGCTCAGATCGTGGAAATACAAGCCTTCCCAACCTCCTGCCGCGCCGTTGGAAGATGTAAAAGTTATCAGGCTGTCAGCCCCGCCAATGGCATATAATTCGCCACCATATGGATAACCAGCACTGAATCCAATCTGTATGCTTTTTCCAGGAAATAATTTTATCGTATTTCCTGGTTCAATCGTGAGGCGGCAAGTAGCGTAGTATTTCCCAATCCTCAGGTTATTTGTTAAAAATATAGGCAATGAAAGGGAGTTCCAACGGTAGCTGTTCTCCATGTCTCCTCCCGGCAAGCAAATACCGTTGTATGTATTGTTGGTCAATGTGAGGGTTCCCAGATGTTCATTAAGGGAAATACTAACCGTTGGGTAATATATAGCATACAAATTATTGGAAATGGTTGTACCTGAATAATTCGGAAGCGATGTAGTGGAGGAAAGATATACCCCGGCTCCGGTATTGTACGAAATGGTACTGGTGATAAGGGTGGGGTTTGAATTATACAAATAAATGCCATTTCCGGTACCACCGCTTATTTTTGAGTTCTGGATGATGAGATTTGCAGTTTCCAGCCTGATCCCGGTTCCATCTGCCTTTCGTATGTTGCAGCGTGAAAGCAGCGGCTCATTGGTCTGGTTGCAGAAAAGGTTGGCATCATTG
>CAZKCK010000140.1:0-2582 GCA_964550695.1 uncultured Bacteroidales bacterium
GAGTCCGGCATTCAGATTCAAGGCCAGTTCAGGTGAAATAAAAAACTCTTTCTTCAGACTGAAACCCAGAAAACAACTGATATCACCATCGGTAGTGTAAACTGAATCATACGCAAAAAACTGAAAATCTTCATCATGTACAAAAATTCTGACCAAAGCCATTGCTTCAAGCCTGAAATCCTGACCCACGGGCATACTGAACCTCAACCCCAATTCAGGGCTGTTGCTAAAAGTTTCTGATAATTTCAAAACCGGAACCCACATTCCGACACTGAAACCGCCGGAATAACCATTCCGCCAGATTTCAAGTGACTGATTTTCATTCTTCTGAAAAGCATAAGTATGACTAAATTCTATTGATTTTGAACTTTTATCATATTCCTCAAACCGGTTGCCAAGCAAGAGGCAATACAAATGTTCCGGAGAATTTAACAGCACGCGGTTCAGCAATTGGTCAGCAACTGCCACCGACCAGGCATCAAGGGCGCTGCGCAACGGCACAAAACCAAAAGTTGCTTTTTGGTTCTGGTAAATTATCTGAAAATTGTCATAGCGTGCATTTTGCTGCCTCCTGTAGTACTCCTGAACAAATTGGTCTTCATAATCCTGAAATGCCGAATCAGAAAATACACCTTCATTTATGGCAAGTAAAAGCTCCACACGCCTGACCGGTTCAGAAACACCGCAATTCTTTTTCCAGAAACTCACAACTGCATGTATGCTATCAGTTTCGTCAATTGAATAATTACTGATAACCTCCTGACAATTAAAGGCTATGTTTTCACAATCAACTACTACCGGTTTTGAAAGACGGGCCTGTAAAGTGGAATCAGATTGAGCGGTTACAATTGTTCCTATTGCCACTAAGGCGGCTGCCAAACCTGCACGGACGAAGCCATGAAGAGAAAAATTTGTTTTATTTCTCATCCACAACCGGAATTTCGGCAATTCTGAGCGTGGTGCATCCATAGGGTACAAGAATGATATTTTCAACAGGTGTTCCCAAATCATGTTTCGGGTATGGCGACCAGGGAATTTTACCGGCAGAGTTTTCATACATTCCCCAATACGGAATTTTACGGCCTTTGGTTGTAATCTGAACCGGGGCGTTTTTCAGATTCCATGGCATCATCTCTACCTGGCTATTTACTTTTACAATAAAATCAAGACTGTCAATGGTTTGGGCAGGTATCCCGTAGTTCCAGGCAGAAGCCGGAAATACTTCCCAGAATGTATCATCCCTGTCAGGCGCCGTGCGTTCCTTCCAGTCTTCTTCAACCCTGAGCGCATACACCAACGGGCCACGTTCAACACCCAATGAATATTCATACCACCTCGAAAACCTGATCTTCATGGGAAGCTCGAGGGTAACAACATCACCATCATGCCATACACGGTTTAAAACAGCCGCTTCTCCGGTTTTATAGCTGAGTTTTTCTTCAGTATTAATGGTAATTGAAGCATCTGTACACCATAAAGGAATCCGCAGATGCAAAGGGAATCCGGCTGGTTTGGATATTTTGCATATGAATTCTATTTTCCCGGAAAAAGGATAATCGGTTTTTTCAATAAACTCAACCTCAATACCTTCTCCAACTTTAGCTTTTACGCTTGAAGGACCGTAAACCAAAGCTGCAAGCCCCCTGTCAGAAGTGGCGTACCAAAGATTCTGAACAAATTTGGGCCAGCCCTGATGCATATTGGTCAGGCAGCACGGGTAACCCGAAGTAGTTCCGAACACATTGCTGCTATAATAATCGCAGTTAAAATGCCGGTGTTCATCTGTTAACAGCACCTGATTGACCTGCTGATAATATTGTTTCCGCAGAAAGCTATCATCAGCCTGTGTGGGCAAAACGTTGTATGCCAGCTTCTCAAGATAATCTGCATAATACAGATCACCTGTAACCGGCAGCATACTTTCAAAAGAATACATCATTTCAACGGCTGAGCAAAACTCAGATCCCTGCGTAGGGTCATTCCCATGGATTGCTTCATCACCACCATACATCCCGTTTACAAAACCATGCACATCACGTATTGCATCCAGTCCCTCACGCACCGCCTTTTCGTATTTTTTATCACCATTCACCTGATAATACATTACGGGCTCCTTCAATCCCTGTGCAACGTTCACACAATGAAAATCGGGATATGGATTTGTTTTTCTAAAGGAATTATCGGTAAAAGCTGTCGTCCAGTCAAAGGTTTGTTTATGAATGAGTTCAGCCAGCTCAATTAAAAAATTATCGCCGGTAATATTGTAAAGCCAGATGACCATCTGCAGGTTATCACCCCCACGCTGCTGACCCCACCAGGTCCAGTTATTCAACGGGAATTTGGGCAGGGTTTCGAGTTGGTATTTAAAATACGCGGTCATCAGACTGATGATTCTCTGATCGCCCGTAGCTGAATAATATTGCTGTAAAGCTTTCAGCATTACCATCTTGGGCCACCAGTCCTCGCTGCGTGTCTGCTGGGTTCCCTTAATTTTAGGACTTCCTTCTTTGAGCGGATAAGGCCCGAAGTAACCGTTTGGCCGCTGGTTTTTGATGGCCCATTCAACCCATTCCTGCGCTTTT
>CAZKCK010000140.1:2682-6312 GCA_964550695.1 uncultured Bacteroidales bacterium
CAGCATCGTCAGGATTACAGCAAAACATATTAACTTCTTCATAATACTATTTTTTTATGGGGAGTGAATTACAAACTTCCAGATTGATCTTTCTGACGCGGTCTTCATCAAGTTTAATCACCTTTCGGTCGTATGTCATGAGTCCGTTTATTTCGATTTCAACAACATAACACCATGTGAAGGAACCGCAAGATCAAAAACAGCTTTGGCTTTGCCAAGCGATTGCTGACGCCAGAGGTCGCGGAGTTCACCCCCTGTTTTTAAGCCTGCCTTTTCAAAATCAAGCGAATAATGTTTTGTTACATTTCCGAGATTAAAAACCCCGATTGCTTTTCCACCATCTGATAAGTCCTTCACCCAAACCTGAATATCACCATCCACAATCACCTGCTTAGCCTGTTTTCCAAGCACATCCTGATCAACAGCAATGACTTCATCATTGGTGAGCAGGTTGAGTGTAAAATCATCGAGGCGCTCCAGGTCGCAGCCAATCAGCAGCGGGGCCGAAAGCAGGCACCAGAGCGAAATGTGTGTATACTGTTCATCAGGTGTAAGCCGTGTGGGATGCAAACTTGGCCCCCAGCCCACCCATCCCACGATGAGCATATCAGGATCATTCCAGTTGCCCGGTTTGGCATAGGGCTGATTTGCCACCTGACTGAATCCAATTTCCTTCAGGCTTTCCCAGGTATCGGTGATATCACCGGTTGTACGCCAGAGATTGCCACCAACTTCATCACCCCATTCCCAAACCTTGCTCATACCATACTGGCAAAGGCTGTAGGTAATATCACGATCCACTTTTGCAAGGGCATCACGCATCACAAAATATGGCTTTTTCCGCTCGGCCAGTGAAGTATCTTTGGCTATGCCATCGTAGGAGCACCAGTCGTATTTCAGGTAATCAATCCCCCAACGGGAATATGACTGTGCATCCTGCAACTCATGCTGGTAACTTGCAGTATATCCGCCACAGGTGAGCGGGCCGGGCGAACTGTAAATCCCAAACTTTAAACCGAGTGCATGAATGCTGTCACCAAGGCGTTTCATATCCGGAAATTTTTCATTCGTCAGAATATTTCCCTGCGGGTCACGTTTGGGTTCCTGATCACCCCGGATTTCCCAGCCGTCATCAATATTGATGTAATTCCATCCATGATTCATCAAACCCTTGTTGCGGTAAGTACGCGCACTGGCAATGACCTTCTGTTCATCCACGGCCAATCCCCAGCAGTTCCAGCTATTCCAGCCCATGGGAGGTGTAAGGCAGATGCGGTCGCCAATCGAAATAGTGAGTTTCCGGGTAGCTTCGCCGTGAGCATTGCCGGCTTTTAGTGTTACAATGTATTCTCCTTTACGATCAACGCTACCAGAAATGATTCCTGAATTTTGATCAATCTTTAATCCGGCGGGGAGATTAAAAGCTTCAAACTGCATCGGACGGACCCCTGATGCGGCAATGGTAAAAAGGAAGGGTCTGCCCGGTCGTGCGGCAGTTATCAGGGCATTGTTTATACGCGGGCTTTCTGGTGCAGGCGGAGTTGTGATGTAAGGTGTTTCATCAGTTACTGAAATCTCGTGGCCGGAACCCTCAAATTCAAAAGCATACGTAATCAGGGCTGACTCATTCAACTGCCTGACGTTGATTTTAAATTCCTGCTGCTCACCGGGCTTAAGGGTAAGACTGGCTTCCTTTTGATACAATTTATCACCCGAAACCTTCCCTTTTGCTTCAATTTCAAATTCACCCTGCAACACATATGATGATGAAGCATTTCTTAACCAGATTGTTTTCAGCAGGCTGCCATCTTCAAAAGTGTAAGGCGAACGATTATTATCAATAACCAAATAATCAGCAAGTTTCGTCATTCCAATAAACTGATCACCGGTGTACATTCCGCCCTGACCACCCTGATCAAACACGCGGACTGCAATCAGATTTTCCTGATCCCAGAGAATTCTATCATCATTTACTGCCAGAGTATAAGGTCTTTTCTTATCGTAAAAATTTATTGGAGCATGCATGAAAGTCGTGTCAGAAGCCATATCAGGCAAAGCATTCCGACCATTGGACCCAATCAGTTTCCCGTTCAGAAAAGTCTGGTCGAAGTTGTTGATTTTACCCAGATAAATGCGCAGACTATCTTTTAAAGAAGCACTTTTCTGCAGAGAGGAAGGGATAAAAATCCTCAGCCGGAACCATGCAAACCCATCGTAAGGATCATACCCTGAAGATTCCCAGATTTTATCGACCTGAATATTTTTCCAGGATGAGTCATCAAACCCGGAACCTGAGAATGCAGGATTGTCTCCTTGCATGAATTTCCATTGAACATTCAGGTTCAGGATTTTTTCAGGCTTTTGCCCCTGACACACGAGCATCAGGGCACAAAAAGCGACTAAAAGATAATTTTTCATTTTGGATAGTGATTTTGGTAAAGGATGGTTAAAGGATTTTTATCAGGTAGCTATCTGACTGAGAACCTGTAAATTGTTGTCTGCTTGTATTCTTCCCCTTTCTTCAGAAGTGTGGAAGGAAAATTGGGCTGATTTGGTGAATCAGGAAAATGCTGGGTTTCGAGGGCCAGCCCATAGCGGAATTGATAGGGCTTATTGCCGGAGCCTATCTGGGATCCATCGAGAAAATTACCCGAATAAAACTGTATACCCGGTTCGGTGGTAAAAACCTCCATCAAACGTCCGGAAACCGGCTCATACAGAGAGGCAGCCAGATCAAGGTCTTTACTTTTGTTCAGCACCCAGTTGTGGTCATAACCACGACCAACAATCAACTGCTGGTCATCATTGCCAATGCGTGCCCCAACTGACTGTGCAGTTGTAAAATCAAACGGCGTTCCCTGCACCGGTCTGATCTCGCCCGTAGGAATGAGTGTACTGTCGACAGGCGTAAAGGCATTGGCAGCCAGCATCAGTTCATGGCCCAGAATGTCGCCATTACCGGCACCCTTCAGGTTGAAAAGTGAATGATGCGTCAGATTGACGTATGTATCCTGATCGCCTATGGCTTTATAATTAATTACGAGATTGTTACTGTCATCCCAAAGATAAGTTACCTGAATATCAAGGTTTCCGGGATACCCTTCCTCCATATCGGGGCTATGGTAAGTAAACTGCAAATATGGATAACCATCCTTATGCATTACTTCCGCATTCCATAACACACTCTGGTAACCCTTGGGTCCGCCATGCAGATGATTGGGCCCGTTGTTGAGGGCAAGCTGATAGTCCTTGCCATTCAGATTGAATTTACCTTTGGCAATGCGGTTGGCATAACGTCCGACCGTTGCACCAAAATACTGATCACCTGTAAGATAACTCTCCAGAGAGTCATAACCCAGGATTACATTGGCCAGCTTACCGGCTTTATCGGGTACATCAAGACTTACGAGTTTTGCTCCGTAATTTGTGATGCGGGCCTTGTAACCATGCGAATTTGTCAGGGTAAAAATCGTGACTTCGCGACCATCGGGCATATGCCCGAAAACGGCGGATTCCACCGATGGATCTGAAGAAGATTTGCATCCCTGAAAAGCGAGTAATGCAACGATGACCGAGGTTGTTAAATACTTGTACTGCACCATTTCTTTTTAATTTTTAATTATGAATTTT
>CAZKCK010000140.1:6412-11098 GCA_964550695.1 uncultured Bacteroidales bacterium
CTTCTTACTTTCTACTTCTTACTACTTCAAACTCCATTCATAAATACCAGTCGAAAACTCCGTCTCAAGTTCAATTTCCAGTCGCATGGCCTCCGTGGTGACGGGTTTGAATGTAACAGTATTCAACTGATCTTTTGAAACAGTGTAAGGGCTGAGGGGTTCAACCGGAATCCATTCATTTCCTGATTTATACATAATCCTCCATGATTTCGGAATCCGGCAGCCGCCCGATGGTCCATCATCAAACCAATAGACTGATGCCTCAGATACTGTGGAGGTTTTCTCAAAGTCATACTGAATCCACTCAGTACAATTCTTCTCAGGCCACCAATGAAAATACAGCACATCATGGTCGTTGGAATTCGCCGGAAGGTCAAAATCGTTTACGGCACCCAAAGATTTGCCTTTTGCTGATCCCGAAACCCTGCTGGTACTGCTAATGCCCGGAAGGGGTACAGGACGGGCTGCGGTTGATTTCTCCGGAATCCACACAAGCATTTCACCGGCACCGCGGTTCGCCCATGCGCAATAGGGTATGGCAGTAATTCCCTGATTTTCCCCCGCTTCAATTCCTTTAAGTGTTTGCCTTACAGAAGTGCCTTTGGCTGTTATCACCTCCACACCATTCAGCAAATCAGGAATAAAAGTTGCCTGCATCTCAGCTTTCTCATCCAGCACAAGACTTGTAACATGTCCGTCAGGATTATCAGGCCATTCGAGGCAATAAACGATGGGGCCGCGCTGCAGTGCCACCCGATCAATATCGCTTTTAATATTCGCATTGGCATGAATTTTCTGAATCATCATCGGGAGTTCAAGCTGAATCCTGTCACCCGGCTTCCAAACTCTTTGAATTAAAGCATATCCGTTTTTCACTTCATAAGGCACATTTTGTCCGTTCAGCGTAAGCACAAAATCCGGCTTTGCTGATTTTTCAAATGTATACAAATCCGTTGGACCCGCTTCGCCCCTTGCCCAGCCCGGTATCCGGAGGGCAACACCAAAATTGGCCGCAGCTTCGGGCGAAATACTTATTTCAACCTTCCCGCTCCACGGATAATCCGTTTTTTGCGAAATACGGATTTTATTTCCCGACAGTTCCACAAGGCCTTCATTCTGCATGTACAGGTTTACAAACACCTGATTATCGCCGGTTGCATACACAAAACCGGGAATTGAAGGCAAAAAACGGCAGATATTGCTGGGGCAGCATGCACACCCGAACCATGCAGAACGTTCATGCTGCCCATGTGACTCAAGCGGATTGGGATAGAAGAACCGGTCACCGCTGAGCGACACACCCGAAAGCAGGGCATTGTACAACGTACGCTCCAGCACGTCATAATATTTTGATTCACCCGTCAGCAGAAACATTCTGTAATTCCAGAGCACATTGCCAATGGAGGCACAGGTTTCGCAATATGCCGACATATTCGGGAGATAATAGGGTTCGCCGAATCCCTCATTATCACCGCCTGATCCGATGCCTCCGGTAATATAATATTTTGTCTGCAGCAGATCGTTCCAGATTTTTCCGATAGCTGCCGTGTAGGCCTTGTCGCCTGTAAGTGTTGCCACATCAGCCATTCCGGAATACATATACGTTGCCCTGACGGCATGGCCTACAATTTTATCCTGTTCAACCACAGGTTTATGTGCCTGATTGTATTCTTCGCCACCCTTGCGGATATCCAGAAAATACTTTGCAAGTTCGAGATAGTTTTTATCACCGGTAATGCGGTATAATTTCACCAATCCCATCTCAATTACCTGATGTCCGGGATAATACTTCAATCCGCCGATCACAAAATCTTTATAAACCAGGTTGGCATTTTTTATGGCAACATCCAGCAGGGTACGTTTTCCGGTTGCCTGAAAATGAGCTACAGCAGCTTCATACATATGGCCAACGTTATACAATTCATGGCTTAGTTCCGGATCTTTTTCCCAGCGTTTTTTCCCAACCCATTCGTGCATGTGGAGTGAATCGATGGTGCGGTTGGTATACAGATAACCATCAGGTTCCTGGGCAAGCGAAATGTAATAAATCAGTGTATCAAGGGTTAATGAAAGCTTTGGATCAGGGAAGGTCTGGAGTGAGTAGCTGGCCCCTTCAATAATTTTATACACATCGGAATCATCAAACGGATATTTTGAACAAAACGGGCCCGTTTCGAGGCGTGCTGCCCGCTGAAAATTCATGATACGCCCCGTTTCACGGCATTTCTGAATGGCAATGGGTATGGTGACTTCGTGATTGGTTTTAATTCGGGGAGCCCAGAAATGATCGGTTACCTTCACCGAAGTAAACGGAACCGGATTGATGGCATATCCATGCTCCGCTGATTGGGCATTGAGATTGGGTATAAAACAAATAATCAACAATCCAACCACCAGGCTTTTGAAAAGATTGTTACAAAAAAACAATTTACTCATAATTCATGATTTATATAATCTCCTGATTTATACGTTTACATGATTTCAACATTTAGTTCATGAACCCACTCCGTACGTTATTTTGCCACCAAAACGCTAAAACACAAAATTTCACCAAAATATACTATTGAAAACCAAGCCTTGGTGTAATTTGGTGACTTGGTGTTTTAGTGGCATAACTTACAAATCGCATTCTTCAGCATGGTTTCAATGATGTATTTACCATCCTGTCAAAAATAATACTTTCTGTGGAATGAAAAGCATCCCGCACATTAAATCAACATCCGGGCATCATATTTCAATCGCGGCACAATTTTAGCAAGCTTTCAATAAATCTTCTAAAAATTTACCACAATGAACAAGCTCATTTTTTTAACATCTTTCATGGCCGTTCTGCTGTTGGGTTCCGGAATACAGGCACAGAACAATATTGAAGGATCGCTGGGATTGCCGGGAGACAACCTCAACTTATTTGCTGTAATGAAAGTGTTTCAGGAATCAAAAACACTCGAAGACTTCGAAAGAACCCTGAATGCTGAAGAATCAAAAATCAACAACCTTGACCTCGACGGCGACAACAACATTGATTATATCAGGGTAATTGACAATGTGGATGGGAACCTTCACACAATCGTTCTGCAGGTAGCCATCAACAAATACGAAAATCAGGATGTGGCTGTTTTTACCGTTTACCGCGACGCAAATAATGAAGTGCAGATTCAGCTTACCGGTGATGAGGAATTGTATGGTAAAAATTACATTATAGAACCGAATTTTAATTCAGAAAACGCCTCCTATCAGAATGAAACGCCCAATCCGGGATATACCGGAAATACGCAGACCATTGACGGGCAAAGCTTCGTGGTAATCGAAACAACTCCTGTTGAAATTGCTGCATGGCCTGTGATTACATACATTTATACACCCACATACCAATACTGGCATTCACCTTGGTACTACGGATATTATCCGGATTACTGGAGACCCTGGCGCCCGTATTACTGGCATTATTATTACGGTTATCATTACAACTGGAATCATTATTATTACGGCCGTTACCGCCACTGGAACCACCACCGCAATTCATCATGGAATGACAATTACTATTACGGCAGACGTTCAAGCTCAGAAGTTGTACATAAAAGGCATCAAAGCGGATTGTACCGCGATACCTACAGCAAACCCGAACAGCGCAGAGACGGAGCCGAAGCCTACAACAGGGCTCATCCGGTAAAACCCGGAGTAAGCCCCGGCAGGCCCGCCAACAACACCAATGGCATACGGCCTTCTACCCGGCCCGACATAAACAAACCGGCACAAGGGTCTGACAATATTCAGCCTACAGAAAGGCCGGGAAGAAACAAACCAGTTGTTGTACCTGAGAGGAACAGACCAGTTGTAAATCCCGGAACAAACAGACCCATTGTTACTCCTGAAAGGAACAAACCAGCCGTCGGAAATGAATCCAACAGACCTGTTGTAACACCTGAAAGAAACAGACCGGCAGCAAGACCTGAAAATAACAGACCCGTTGTTGTACCTGAAAGGAACAAACCGGCAGCAAGACCTGACATTAACAGGCCTGCTTCCAGACCCGAAAACAACAAGCCCGTCAGTCAGCCGAACCGCCCAACCGTTAGGCCGGAAAACAATAAACCCATGGTGAACCCCGGTAAAAACAAGCCAACCAGCAGTCCGGCAAAACCCAGAGGTGGCAAAAAAGACGGGAAAACAGCCAATTAGACAGTATTATCTGGCGAACCAACGCCTCAGACCATAGAGGCACACAAATAACAAAAGAAGAAGCGGCATTCAAAAGATGTCGCTTTTTTGATGTGAAAATATGGAAATATGGAAATGTGCAAATGAAGAACCCAAGAAATGTGCTGGTGTGCTTATGTGGAAATGTGCTAATGAAAGAACCATGACAATGTGCTGGTGTGCTAATGTGGAAATGTGCTAATTTAAGAACCTCCTTAGTCTGGGCTTCTATTGAAAATGTGGAAATATGAAAATATGGAAATGTGCTAATAAAAGGACCAAGACAATGTGCTGGTATGCTAATGTGGAAATAGCCTGCCCTGAGCCTGCCGAAGGGTACTAATGGAAGAACAAAGACAATGTGCTAATTTGCCAATGTGGAAATTTGCAGATGTGAAAATATGCGGATGTGAAAACGCGATACTCTGAGCTCGTTGAAGGGTGCAGATGAGGGAGATTTCTTAGCCTAAAGGAAATTATGGCAATAGT
>CAZKCK010000141.1:0-11055 GCA_964550695.1 uncultured Bacteroidales bacterium
GTTCGTTGTGTCAAAGATTATTAAACCGAGTTCATAAGTGAATCCTAATATTTTCTTGCAGATCAAGATTCGTAATATAAAAGCCAGCTTAGTACAAATTACTTCTTATTTTTTTTCTTCTCTTCAGCATCTTCTTTCTTTTCTTCGGCAGCTTTTGCTTTACGCTTAAAATAGCCACGCAGCAGGAAATTCTCTTTGGCTGCATTCATGTTTTCGTCGAGGCTTTTGCTGCTTTTCTTGAGGTTAAAGATGGTCTGGTCGATGTTTTTAGCCATGGTTGAATCTCTGATGAGGCGCCCCAGGGTACCGCTTCCGCTGTTCACCTTAATCATGATCTCGGCCAGTTGATCTGAAATTACGGCTGCATTATCGGCTGTAATCTGCAGACTGGCAATAATGGCATCGGTTTCAACAGGTTCTTTCGAAGCTATTCTTTGCCCGTCTTTTACCAAAGGAGCATCGTCACTTCCCTGTGATATGATTAAAATCCGGTCGCCTATAATACCTGAGGAGCCAATACCAGCTTCACAATCTGCCTTGATAAATTTATGTATATCTTTGTCAATCAGCATACTTACCTGCACTGTAGAGTCATTTATTATTTTAATATTATCCACGGTGCCAACAGTTATCCCTGAGAAACGAATATTGCCGCCAACTTCCAGTCCACTCACATTGTTGAATGTTGTAGTTAGCTTGATTACGGGACTGAATAAATTTTTCTGTTTTCCGATGATAAAAACAGCAATAACAAAAATGGCCAAACCTCCGGCAATAAAGAGACCCAGGCGAATTTTGAATTTTTGTGAATGCGAATCCATGGCAATGTTGAATTATGAATTTTTAATTTTTAACTTTTTGCTGTTGATTGTTTGAAGAATGATTTGATGAGCGGGTCGGATGAGGATTCAAAATCCTTTAGTTTTCCTTCTTTATATATTTCACCTTCATGCAACAGTATGATACGGTCGGCAACCATGCGGGCGCAGGCTATGTCGTGTGTAATGATTACAGATGAAGTCTTGTATTTTTCCTGAACTCCGTTGATGAGTGTGCTGATTTCGTCGGAGGTTATGGGATCAAGGCCGGTTGTGGGCTCATCATACAGCATAATCATCGGGTCAACAATAATGGTGCGGGCCAGGCTGATCCGTTTTCGCATTCCGCCCGAGAGTTCTGACGGCATTTTATCAATAGCGTCTGCCAATCCAACATTTTCAAGTACTTCCATTACCTTTATGGTGATATCATTTTTAGAAAGACCTTTTTTGATCCTTCGCAACGGAAATTCAAGATTTTCTCTCACAGTCATCGAATCATACAAAGCACCGCTCTGAAACAAAAATCCTATTTTTTTTCTCAGGTCGGCTAATGTGGTATGATTTAAGGTGCTTACTTCCTGTTCAAGTACATGAATAGTCCCGGAATCGGGGGATAGAAGGCGCACCATACATTTTACCAATACTGATTTTCCGGAACCGGATTTTCCTAACACTACAAGGTTTTCGCCATTAAATAGTTCCAGCGAAACATCTTTCAGTACCTGGTGGTTGCCAAACGATTTCTGAAGATTTTTAATGGCAATAACATGTTTCTCCTTGGTAAGTTTCGGCAAGGTAGTGTCAGCCGTGTTTGAGTGTAAATTGTTCATTATAGCATCATGTCAGTGATTTGTACAGCAATCATATCCACAATAATTACCAGAAGCGATGCGAGTACAACCGCTGAATTTGCGGCTACACCCACGCTCTCGGTACCGCGTCCGGCATTGTAACCTTTATAGCATCCCACAAACCCAATAACTGCTCCAAAGAAAACTGATTTTATCACAGCCGGAAAAAAGTCTATAAATTCAACGGAGCTAAAAGCCTGCGAAAAAAACAAAACAAGTGAAACTTCTCCTTTGATATTTGCACCTGCCCAACTTCCAAATATACCGAGCGCATCAGCATATAAAATTAACAGCGGAATCATGAGCGTTGCTGCCAGCACCCTGGTAACTACCAAGAACCTGATGGGGTTGGTTGAAGATACTTCCATGGCATCGATCTGTTCGGTAACTTTCATTGACCCAAGTTCGGCACCCATTCCTGAACCAATTTTTCCGGCGCATAACAATGCGGTGATTACAGGGCCCATCTCACGGATCAGCGATAAAGCTACCATGCCCGGGAGCAAGCCTGTTGCTCCAAAATTGGCAAGTACGGGGCGTGATTGAATGGTTAATACCAAACCCATAATGGTTCCGGTAATTGAAATAAGGGGCAGGGTTTTGTATCCGATCTGAAAGCACTGACGCAGAAATTCTTTCAATTCAAATTTACGCGAAAATGTTTCTTTTATTACAAGTGTAATAAACATAAATACATCAGCAATACTAATTAAAAAAGTGCTGAAAAGGACAGTTTTTTCGATTGCTTTTTCGCTGAGCCTGATGGAATGCTTCTTCGCATCCCCCAGATTTGGGATTACTTTGATGTTTTTAGGAAGAATTTTCATGGCAAAGCGGTTAAGTGTACTGATGAATGTTTATTAAAAAGTCATCGTTCAGCGGTTTGCGAAAAACGATGACTCTTATTTTGATGATTTGCTAAAGGGCTTCAATAATTTCGTGAAGTTGTTCTTTGGTTTTACCCAGTTTTATTTGAAGCTTACCCAGCATTTCTTCTTTTTTACCATCTTCAAACAATAAATCATTGTCAGTGAGCAGCGCAAATTTTTGTTTAAGTTTGCCTTTTTGCTCAGTCCAGTTGCCTTTCAATTCGGTCAGGTTTTTCATGTTACATGTATTAACTTATTAGTATATTATTACTGCAAAGGTCATTTATATTCATGGGTTTTATGTTACACAATTTTGCGTGATAATTGCAATATTCACACATTCCGAAAGCAATGAATTTGTTAGGCCTTTTGGCAGTAGTGAATGCATTGTATAATTGATTTTATTAAGTGGATTTAATGCTGGAAATTGTATAAATATTCTTGATGTGCTTTGATTTCAATCTGAAATTTTCAGGCATCACTTTTAAGACAGTTTTAACCGGATTCTGGTACTTTTCGATGGCCAGCCGTGCCATTAAATAACTCACCGTTGATTCAGCGCCCTGATTGAGGTTTACATGTGTTTCTTCGAGGCCGTCATAACAGCCACCCGTGCAGGGGTTATACATGATTTGATGTAAACGGTTTTTTCCTAAAAACCAGTTATAGGCGGTTTCTAATTTTCGATAATAGTTTTTGTCGGCAAATACATCATAAAATCTGCTCAAAGTCATGATGGTATAAGCAACATCAATGGGTTGTTCTCCAAAATGACCCGGTTTACTGCCTTTTTGCAGCCACTTACGGTTTGATATAACTTCAATTCCGTTTTCATTAAAGGTTTGTAATAGCAGAAAGTCAAAAGAAGTGAGGGCAATGCTTTTATAAATTTTATCTCCGGTCAACAGCCATGCATACAATAAAGCTTCGGGTAATATGCTGTTGGCATAGGTCATGTAACCTTCAAACCATTCCCATTCCTTATCCGATTCGTGTTTATACATCTGAACCAAACGGTCAGCAAGTGTTTTTATTAACAATAACCTGTCTGGCAGCATGCTTGCACTCTGGTAATAATACAGTCCTTTGATGGTAAAAGCCATTGCCCTGGTTGAAGTAATCTTTTCAATACCTGAAAGTGCTTTTTCAATCAATGTTTTAGCCTCTGACACAAGCTCTGCCGGTAAAATATCAATGAGTGAAATTAAATAACCCAACGCCCAGATTGCACGGCCATTGGCATCGTCTAAGTTTTCAGCTTTGTTTTGAAGGGTGAATTTATTGTATTTGTCAACATAATTCAAAAAATCGCCATTTGGTTGCTGACAGCGTTTTAAAAATGCCAAATAGGTATAAATTCCGGAAACCGCTGTATCATCTCCGGTATTTTTATAATACATACACATGGCTATCAGGGCTCTGGCATTGTCATCAAGCGTATAACCAGAATCAGGATCGGGTTGATTGATTTTTGAGAACTGAATGATTCCGGCTTTGGTGGTCATCAATTTCAGATGATCAAGATTTACTGGTGGAATTGTATAATCTAATTTTAAATTATCAGATGCTATTCTTTCAAACAGTCTTGCGTGTGCAACGGCTGAATTTTGCCATACCGTTGAGACTATTTTCTGTAAGGTATTTGTGATAATGTTGCGTCGCAGTGGTTCATCATCTAATAAGCGTTTTACGCTAACGGCGAGTTGTTGTGCATTGCGGAAATCGAAGATAATGCCGGTATCCTCTGTCAAAACCTCACGGGCATGCGGAATGGGCGTTGAAATAATCGGACAGCCACAACTCATGGCATAAGCAAAAGTCCCGCTGACTGCCTGATTGGGGTCATTGGTGGTAAACAGGTAAATGTCAGTCAGCTGTAAATATTCAAGCAATTCGGGTAATGGTAGGTAAGTGTTGATAAATCTGACATGATTCTGAAGATTATATTCAATGACTTTTTGTGTAAGCATGTCACGGTATTGCTCACCTTCTGATTTCACAACTTCGGGATGGGTTTTCCCGATAATGAGAAAAATAACATCAGGACTGGTTTTTATAATTGCCGGCAAGGCTTCAAGCGTAGTTTCCAGACTTTTTCCGGAGCTAAGTAGTCCGAAAGTAGTAAGTACTTTTTTACCTGAAAGGTTATATTTTGCCTTCAGGACTTTTTCTTTGAGATGCTTAACCAGGTGAGTGCCATGTGCAATAACAGTAATTTTTTTTGTAAGAACTTCATAATCACTGACTAGAATGTCGGATGAAGTATTGGTCATAACAATGATGGATGTTGATGCATCAGCAATTCGTTTAATTGTGGTTTTCAATTGCATGTCAGGGTGGGGGAGGACAGTATGAAAAACAACCACAATGGGTTTGGATAATTTGTTGAGGAACATCTGGAAAGCCTGCTCCTGCGCCTTAAAAAAGCCGAATTCGTGTTGCACAAGGATAACTTCGATACTGTTGTCCTTATTTATTTGCTGGGCCAATTTATGATATCCCGGTACTTTTGAAGTGTTGAGTACATATTTAACCTCTTCGGGATATTTATAACTTGATTTACCTGATTCAAGTGCGCAAACCTGCAGCGATAATGAATTGCTGAATTTATTATTGAGTGCCTTTATCAGATCCTCAGAATAAGTTGCTATGCCACATTCACGGGGTGGGTATGATGTTATAAACAGAATGCCGGCTTTGCGTGGCTCATGATTTTCTATAAGATATGGCTTTTTATAATCTGTTGGATTGATGTATTGAAATGCATTCTCAGTATAAGGCCATTCATTCTGAAACAAGAAGCTTTCGTTAAACTCCGGAAGTATTATTTTATTTTTCATTTTTTGGTGTATAAGATATTAGTTCTGCCAGTAAAGCAGAAAAGCTCAATGAAGCTACGGCTATATGTGAATCGGCAGCTCCATAATAAATAAACAGGGTATCGCCGAACAGTGCTGTTCCTGTTGGAAAAACCACATTGTTTACATCTCCCTGCAACTCATAGCCTAATTCAGGTGAAAACAATGCATATGGCAGGCGTGCAATGACGTTTGCAGGGTTATCCAGATCGAGGAGTGCAGCAGCGCAGGCTGAATACACCGGACCTGCTGAAGTATCCTTTACGCCATGATATATCAGTAGCCAGCCTTGTTCTGTTTCAATCGGAGGGCAACCACTGCCAATGTAACTCGATTCGTGATCAAAAAAAGGATCCATAACAATGTGATCCTGAAGATTGTTAAAGTAATTTTCCCAAAATTCTTTCGTCAGTTCTTTCAGATTTTTAACTGAAACAATCTGTATACCGGGTCTTATGCGGTGCAGAAATACCAGATTGCCATTTATTTTACGTGGGAAAAAAACCAGATTTTTATCCCATAAAAGTATTTTCATTTCAGGATCTGCCTCCTGATAGTAAAATTTATGATTGCTGTAATAGTTTTCATTTACTTTACCTGCTGATTCCACGCGGTATACAAATTCAGCATAAGAGATTGGAGGAACAAGAAGACCCTGTTTTTTAAATTTCATAATATTTTTGGCAGTTGCGAGTGCACCCCTGGCATTGGTTCCATCATATGCAGTATAGGTCATATAATAAACATCTTCAATCTGTACAATTCTCGGATCTTCAACCCCCTGCGATTCATAATCAAATTCAGGAACCATAAAGGGCTTGTCCCAGCGTTCTGCAATGGTCAGTGGTCCATCCAGCCTGCAGTAACCAATGCTTGAATGGTTTCCCTGCCGTACTGCGCGGTAAAATACATGTACATTGTCATCAATTCTGATAACAGCCGGATTCAGAACCCCCTCATTTTCAAACTCAAGATCGGTTTTTGATAATAAAATGCCTTCTTTTTTTACTTCTATCATGTTGCTATATTTTTAATCTTTTTAAAAATTGGTTTGATTTTTAATATATGGGGCATGGTATCACCCAATAAAAATCCCCAGGGTTTTAAAGAGTCGATATGGTCAAAAATGAGTTTTACAATGGCAAGCAGTGGTATCGACAAAAACATTCCGGAAATACCCCATAAAGCATTGCCCACCAGTACAACTAACACAGAGAAAAGTGCATTGATTTTTACCTTTGAGGCTACGATGATTGGAACGATGTAATTGTTATCAACAAGCTGAATCACATAATAGGCTATCATCACATAAATTGCATACCATCCGGTTGTTTTGGTTGCCAGGGCAATCATCATTGGCAAGGCCACAGCCACCAGCCCGCCGATGTATGGAATGAGGTTGAGCAATGCGCCAA
This sequence comes from uncultured Bacteroidales bacterium, assembly GCA_964550695.1. Lineage (GTDB taxonomy): Bacteria > Bacteroidota > Bacteroidia > Bacteroidales > TTA-H9 > CAZKCK01. The sequence continues at coordinate 6,815 of CAZKCK010000141.1, forward strand.
TGATGCCGATAAGTATCGCATAATCGATTCCAAGTATCAAAAGTGCAGTTGAATTTAAGACTGCAATGATGAAGAATTCTATTACCAGACCAACAAGATACCGTTGGATAACGGATTTGATCTGGGTAATAATTTCGGCTACCTTGCTTTTGTTGCCTGTGCCAAATAGCTTGTGAATAAACTCGAGTAAAAGTGGCTGATAAAACAAAATCAAAAAAATGTAAACTGGCACCAACAGCAAAACCATCAATGCATTGCCAAGTGTTACAAGCGTTTGACCGATTGAGGCACTGCTGGTATCAATGATCTCTCCTTTGGTAGTCGCCACCCAGACATGTATTTTTTCGGGATCAATATCCAGATAACCTGCTGATTGTGTTATGGACTGATTGAGGATATCGGTGAATTTTTCGACGAGTATCGGCCAGGATTCACTAAACATAACAGCCTGTGAGTAAATCAGAATGCAAAAGGCCACTATCACAAAAAAGGTAATCGATAAGGTAAATATTATCGCTATAACCCTGTTAATATGAAACTTAACAAAAAATTTTACCACAGGATGCAGTAAAATCGCGATAATGATTGCGAAAACAAAAGGAACTATTATGCTTTGTGCGATATACAACAATGTTACAACAGCAAAAAGGCCGATAAAAAAAACAGTGACTTTTGCGCTTAATGGCAACTTTACTTCCTGGTTAATCACGGCTTGTAGTTTTAGCATTTTTTTTATGGAAAATGCTTTTGAAAATTGACAGGCCTATTGATTTAATCGCAGATCCATTATGCGTAACAGCATTCGACACACCTATCTGCAAAAAATTACCTAAAAGTTTGCTGACCAGGCCACCTGCAGCGCCAATAACCAATTTTTTCGACATATAACCTGTTGCCAGTCCCATTGCGCTTACCAAGATATTCTCAATAAGGTTTGGCGATTTGGCAACATCGCTGATTGCGTTCACAAATAAGTTTACAGGATTTAAACTTTTAATGGTAAGTTCTGCCTGTTCTTTCAATAGTTCAGCGTTGGTTGCCTGTTCTGTTTTTGCCAAAAGAATTGCATTTTTGAGTTCTTCAACAGAAGTTATCTTGTTCATTGTATTTTAGTTAAGAACCTGTTTAATAATTGCATTGCGAACAATCAATTTTATCCTGTTGAACAAAAAAAGGTAAATAATTCCACCGATAAGTGCCCAAAAAGAACCAATGACAAAGAATCCCCAATAGATTCTGCCCAGGATTTCACCTAACCAAAGCGCGAATCCAAGATTCACGAAAAGCAGGCATACGGTAACCAATGAAAATATGACAGCACGCGGCAGAACAGAGGAAAGAATATCAGATGTTTTATCAATGGTTTGAAGTTTTGCAAGTTCAACAGTTGTTTTACCATATTCTTTGATTCGTTCAAGCAGTTTTTCAATCTGGGGTGAATTGTTTTCCATAACTGTTAATATTTATTAATTTTTCATTTTTCTGTGATTTCTGCCGGGATTGATAAGAAAGTATCGCATACTAATTAATATGTTCATCAATCTTAAAAATCCCGGCAGGATGAATCAACATGTGCTGAATTGACAGGGTGAATTGATTGCGTAAGCCAATCTTTAGAGGACTTCTGACCCTTATGCTTTTTCAGCCTCTTCAACTCTTGCTTTCTTTTGTTCGGCAAAGTCATTTACTTCTTCCTTTACCTGTTCAAATTTCTCGGAGATACCATCTACAAAGTCATTGAATTTGTCTTTGACTGCATCAGCATAATCTTCACCTTTTTTCGAAATTTTTCTGCGGGTCTCAGTTCCTTTTTCAGGAGCAAACAGGATACCCAACAATGCACCGGCGGCAACGCCTGCCAATACACCCAATAAAATTTTTCCAGTGTTCATAATAAATTTTTTTAAGAATTGATAAACAAATTTGAATTTATAGAATATTTCTACCCTGAATGACCCTGAGTATGATTGCAATCAGCGCAATAACAAGAAGGATGTGTATAATGCCTCCCACACTGTATGCAAATAAACCGATCGCCCAGGCTATAATCAGAATTATAGCGATTACATAAAGTAAATTTCCCATGATAGTTAAAATTATTTAGTGAATTGATAATCCAATTGTTGAAACACCACTTGAGAGATCAAGAAATGCTCCGATTCTGTTATTAAAATGATATTCTGTACCCAGATGGATGTCCAGAAATAATGGGCCGGCTCCGTGAATTTCATCATTGTTGCCGACATAGCCATCATCCCAATGTGAATTAACAATTGCAAATCCCAGTGATCCTGCAAGATAAAAATCCCACTTGCTATTTGCTTTAAAAAGGTCATCAAGGTAGTACGTCCCTTTTAATCCAATGGGAATTACCGTCTGACGATAATAATACACATTGTTGTTATGAGGATTTCCGGCATAATAATCATTGCGGTAAGAGTAAAAGCTGATGAATGGCGCCAGGGTAAAACTTCTGGCAACATCAAATTCATAGTTTATATGGAATACGGGCATTGATTGCCCTGCATAACTATAGTACCCCAGTCCCAATCCGAGGTTTAACGTGTTGCCGTATCGCTCGCCCTGAGCAAAAGCACCGGCTCCCGATGTCATCAGGGTGAACAGAATTATAAAAGATATAATTTTCATTTTGAAGGGAATAAATAAAATTGTGATATCGTAAATGAGTATTTTGAATATGTGATGTAGAATTTAATCTGGTTAGAATATCTGTGGTTTAGATTATTTGACATTGTTAACTGTCAGATCATCAAATGCTTTTCCCAATTCATCCATGTCATGGTTGAACTCGGTTCTGAATTCATTCCAGTCCTGATTTCGTTCTTCTTTATATTCGGCCAATTTTTTCTTCAGATCCAGATTTTTTTGTTCCAGCACTGCCAGATTCTTCTCATACCTGACCCTGTTTTCTTTCCGTTCCTTTGCTATTTTCACCCTGAATTCAGCAATCGTTTTTTCGTTTTTGCTGATTTTTTCATCAGAAATTTTTCTGAAGAGCATCACGGAATCAATCAAAGCCTGATTGAGTTCCTGCCTGGCTTCAGCTACATTTTCGCGGGCATCCTGTACTTTGTCGCCTGAATTTTCAGCTTTTGTAGCCGCTGACTGGCAACTTGTCAGCATTGTGACCGGCAGAAATAATGCTACCGCTAACTTTAAAATAATCTTTTTCATTGAATAGTATTTAAATTAGTTAAGAATTTATTGTGTATCAAAGGTATCTGTCATTGCTTCTGAAACAGTTATATAACTTTTACAATTAGTTACATCATTCACACATTCAGTTATTGATTGATATTAGCGGGCATAAAAATTCCAGTTTAATTCCGGTAATAATATAAAAGTAGATGATATTAATTACACTAAGCATGTGTTCAGGAAAAATATAAAGTATAAGACTTTATAAACACATTTAGTTCAAGGCGATGTTTTTTGTTAATTGCTGAAGGCGTTGCCAATCTCATCCATATCCGGGCTAAACCCTGATTTGAATATCTCCCACCTGTCTCTTTCTTCTTCCCTGCTGTCTTCCGCTGACATTTCGATGTCTGTGCGTACAGATTCCGGTACCGGAGTTGTACTTCTGATTAAAGTTAAAATTAAAATGAAGTTTTTCATCGGATTTAAGTTTATTGATGATTATGTTTACAACAAAACAAAGATAAATATCATCAATCCGATTTGTGTTACACAACTTATTGAATAAGTTGCATTATTCACACCTTACATTCGTTCCATATACCAGTTTAATTCTTTTTCCATTTTTCTGTACTTAAAAATGGTGGAGATGATTTTTTGCAGGCGTACAAATGCGGTTTCGCTTTTTACCACATAATCAAATGCCTTGTGATGCATACAGTTAACGGCTACATCAATTTTGTCCTGTGACGACAGAATAACTACAGGGATATCTGAGTTGAAAGCCTTAATATGATCAAGCGTCTGGATTCCATTCATTGCTTGTTTTTCGATGCCGTCAAGGAAATAGTCCAGAATTATTACATCAGGGCTATCGGATAATTTTCCAATGCAAAGTTCACCTGTGGCAAATGTTTCGATTTCAAAATCAGCACTTTCCAGAAAATCAATTTCCAGTGATTTTAAGAACACTGCATCATCATCTACAAGAAAAAGTTTGATTTTTTTGGTCATAAGTTCGTGCTTTTAATCCTGTTAAATTCTTCCTTCAATTCATTACATGCCTGATTACAAATATTTTC
>CAZKCK010000142.1:0-10975 GCA_964550695.1 uncultured Bacteroidales bacterium
CATTTCCCTTTTCACACTTTTATCGTTCGTGCTTCTGTACGTTGAAATTGCCAATCTGTAACTATCTATACTCCACTTACTATTTTTTAGCGCTAATTTCAAACTGGCATCTAAAGGATAACGGCTAATTAAAGAGTTTCCACATTTTATATTAATGTCAATGTTCGGAAGGGTTTCCAATTCCCATAGCCCATGGTTTAAACCGCGGGTTATGTCGTTCTTGTAATAGGCGTTTTTCAAAAGTTCAATCCACAACCGCAAACGGCAAATTTTCACCGAATTGGGATTTAAGTCAACTCCAAACAAACAGTTTTCAATAATTGTTTGTTTTTCATGAAACAGCGTTTCCTGAATGCGTTGGCTCTCCTTGTTTGTGGGATTATACTCGAATAGTTCGCCGTCTTCGTCGGTTACAATTAATTCATCGTTTACAACTTCAAAATGATACTCTTTCAAACGCTTGCCTTCTCGGTCCTGGAGAATTTTCAGATCGCTTTTTATGGCAATCATTTCATTGAGCGCCGAAACCAAAAAGTGGCCGGAACCTACGGCAGGGTCGCAAATTTTAAGGCTATTAATTATTCTGTTTGCTTCTTTTGGGTCGTCAATTTTATTGTAAAGCGTGTTTATATCTGTGCAATTCCACGAATTTGTTTCATTGAATTTTTGAATTACCGCTTTACGAATGGTTTCGCGGCACATGTACATGGTGATAAAACCAGGGGTAAAGAATGAACCATCTTTGTAACCATTTATTTTTTCGAAAATAAGCCCAAGCACCGAAGCATTGATTAGGGTTTTATTATCCTCCTGTATCTCTTCACTTCCTTCGCTCGCAAAATCATAAGCATTAAGAAAATCGAAAAGATATTCAAGCGGATTGATAATTCCTGTTCGCTTTTTTCCTGTGGTGTCTTTTAATACGGTTTGTGAATAAACCGGCATGGTTTTATCATTGCGCAACTGGCTGATAAAAAGTGTTGTGTGTTCAATTTCCGTTGGCTCAAACAGCGAACTATTCAGATAAGGAACTTTTGAAAATATTGCTTTTACATCCTCGTTTCGTTCGTTTTGCCTGCGAGCAAGCACTTGAAAAAACAAGCTGTTTAAATCATCATAATCCTTTATTTTATCAAAACTTAGGAATTCATACGATTTGTTGCCCTTGTGGTAAGTAAGCAATTGGGCTTCGAGCAATTTCAGGAATAAAATACGGTTAATCCAGGTAATGCTCAGTTCAAGCCCGACATTGAAAAGCTTTTCCTGCAATGTTGCACCGAATTGGTTTGAATTCGCTAACCGGGAAATCTTATCAAGACTGTCTAATTGAATGATCGCATTTTCGAGAAATGAACCACTATTTCGTTCGCCTTCCCTGTTTCTTTCAATCAATTTTCTGCTTCCCTCTTTGGTTTCTGTCAAACCGATAATATGAAGCAATTCACCGTAAAAACGTTTATCAAGGCTGTTGCTGTCGTTTGTAAAAGGAAGTTTTAAAAGATGTTCGGGCGAAAGTAATTTGAATAATGAGATGAGTTTATTGTCGTCCTTTTTATCATCGTTGCGCAGTGGTTTCTGATAGTCACGAATATCAAAATAGGTAAATTCAATATCGTGTTTTATTTCTGCAATAAAAGGTTCGGCAACTTGTTTGTAAAAAAAATCGGTTTTTATGTCTGCCAAACGACCACTTTCAAAGTCAATGAATTGCTTTACAAGATTTTTGTTTTGGGCAAATAGCCTGTCGAAAAGCGTTGCATCAAAAATAAACCATTCATTTATGTTGGTTGCAATAAGGTATTTAACTTCAATGTTTTTTAGCGTAATCCGCTCACGTAAATAGTACAAAACCAATTCCTGAAACGCTTTGACATTAATTTTTGAAAGCATCTGCTCCCGTGTATCCTCAGGTGCGAATACTTTCAGCATTTCCGATTTGTTGGTTGGCTTTTTAGCTTCAACAATAACACCCACTGTACCGGAGGCGCTGTTTGTGTTGTGTATTACAAGGTCGTTTCGACCTTTTGTATTGATAAAGTGATTCGGATCATAATAGGTTTTCTTTAAAAAATCACTCACAAGGTTTTTATGAAATTCTTCTGATTCGCTGTCATTAATCCTGTCGAGCAACTGAACTAAATTTGTCTTGAAACGCTCTATTTCAGTCCTGTTAGGCTTTAATTTCAAAAAAGCTTTATTTAGCGATTTCCGAGGTTTCAAGATGCGTATATCCATTCTATAAAAGTCTGACTAAATGTTAATTGTTATATTAGAAACGGGACTAAATAGTACATTTTAACAACACGCTGGAATATTGTAGAAGCTAAAAATACGATGTTAACAGATAATTCGCAAAAGTATTGCAAATAAAAATGAAGAAAATCAATCTAGCCTGAAATATTCATAAAAATCGGTTCTGTGGACCTATGTGAAATATAATTACCAGGAGGTCCACATAGAAGACGCTGATGAACCACAGAGAAAAAAGAAACAGGATAACAATTAAGAAAATACCTTTGTTCAATTGTTTTGCATCGATCGTTATTATATAAACTGACTAAAACATGGATTCAGCAATTATTATGCTTCCCAAGTTTGAGGATCCACGGGGAAATCTTTCAATTATTGAGGAAGAAGATCATATTCCTTTTAAGATAAAACGAACATACTGGATATATGATGTGCCCGGAGGTGAAATAAGAGGAGGGCATGCATTCAGAGAGCAGCAGGAATTAATTGTGGCATTATCTGGCAGCTTTGATGTTATTGTTAATGATGGCATTGATGAACAACGTTACCAACTGAACAGATCATATTATGGTCTTTATATTCCGGCAGGACTGTGGAGGCATATGGAAAATTTCAGCACGAATGCAGTTGCATTGGTGCTTTCATCCACAAGCTTTAATGAAGATGATTATATAACGGATTACGAGGTGTTTAAGGCTGATAAAGTATGAAAAAAAAGTGTGTATTTGATTGTACTGTAATTGAGTTGCCCAGATATCAAAACAGGACTGGCAACATTAGTATTGTTGAAAGTTCTGTACATATACCATTTGACGTAAAAAGGATTTTTTACATTTATGATATACCCGGGGGACAAGATCGGGGGGCACATGCACACAAGGAATGTCACCAATTTTTTGTTGCTGTTAGTGGTAGTTTTGAGATAGAACTTAATGATGGTATTACAAAACGCACAGTTACCCTGAATAGGCCATACTACGGACTTCATGTCCCACCCGGAATTTGGGCGGCAGAGATGGGATTTTCATCCGGCGCGATATGTTTGGTGCTAACATCGCATAAATATGATGAAAATGATTATGTCAGAAGTCTGGAGGAATACCTTTCAGATAAAGAGGATATTATTTTAGAGCCTGCTTGCTAAAAAACTTATAACAGTAACACAGAAAAATGAAAACAACAAGCTTTCTCGACCTTTACAAAATAAACAAGAAATATAAAGGCGAGATCAGGATGGCGATGAATCGGGTGATTAATTCAGGATGGTATATTCTTGGGGATGAAGTAAAACAATTTGAAGCAGAGTATGCAGCTTATTGTGGTTCAAAATATTGTATTGGTGTAGCAAATGGATTAGACGCATTGCGTTTAATTTTAAAAGCATACATTGAACTCAACATATTTAAAGAAGGAGATGAAATAATAGTTCCTGCAAATACTTATATAGCAACTATTCTGGCAATTAGTGAGAACCGGTTGGTTCCCGTTCTTGTTGAGCCCGATATTCTGACATACAATATAGATCCAAACTTAATTGAAGAAAAGATTAATCATAAAACGAAGGCTATTCTGATAGTTCATTTGTATGGTCAAAATTCCATGCATTCAAATATTCAGCAATTATCGGAAAAATACAATCTTAAATTAATTGAAGACAATGCACAAGCGCATGGGTGCGAATACGAGAACCGTAGAACCGGGTCTTTGGGTGAAGCGGCAGGTCATAGTTTTTATCCGGGAAAAAACCTTGGGGCTTTGGGCGATGCAGGTGCCGTTACTACTGATAGTGAGGTTTTGGCCGATATGGTTCGCACACTGGGAAATTACGGTAGTCACCAAAAATACCTAAATGATTACAAAGGTATTAACTCAAGATTAGATGAAATTCAAGCTGCAGTTTTGAGGGTAAAGTTAAAACACCTTGATGAAGACAATCATAAAAGACGTGAAATAGCATCTCTATACATCAATGGAATAATCAATCCCAAAATTACACTCCCTCATGGCGGAAATTCACCAGATATAATCAGCAATCTGACATCACATGTTTGGCATTTGTTTGTTGTCCGAACCAAAGAAAGGGTCAATTTACAAAAACACCTGACAGACATGGGAGTTCAGACCATGATCCATTATCCAATCCCCATTCATTATCAGAAAGCATATAAAGAATTGAATTTATTGGCGTTACCTATTACAGAGAAAATACATAAAGAGGTGATTTCTTTGCCCATTTCACCTGTTATGTCAAAAACGGATATTCGTCACGTAATAAATTCAATTAACAAATACTAATTTAAACAAAGGCAGAATTCTTATAATCAATTTATCTATTTCCAAATGGTAAGTATCATACTACTTTCGTATTTCAGCGGCGAAAAGATCCTTCTCGCATATCAACAATTGTCCCTCTTGTTAAACTCAAATGAAATTCCTTTCGAGTTTATTGTAATGGATGATGGATCAACTGATAATTCATTTCAATTGGCAAAAGAACTTGCTTCGAAACATGATAATGTTAAAGCATACCAGCTAAGCAAAAACTATTCTGCCCATTATTCAATTTTTGCCGGCTTATCTGTTTGCAATGGAGATTGTGCGATACCATTGGACGATGACGAACAACATCCGTTTGAAATGGTTATTGAAGTTTACAAATTATGGCAGGCTGGTCATAAAGTTATAATTCCATACCGGATAAACCGCAATGATGGATTTTTTAACAATCTAATGGCCAACTCTTATTATAAAACCATAAATGCATTATCAAATATAAAATTTCCTAACGGGGGGGCAGATACATTCCTGATTGATCGGGAAGTTATTGATATTATAAACGATAAAATTCATCCAATCAACACATCAAGTATTGTCGAAGTGTTACAATTAGGATTTTCTCCATTTTACTATCCTTACAGCAGGCCAATAGGAATCAATGACAAATCCAGATGGACCTTAAAAAAGAAATTACGTCTGTTTACGGATACTTTTTTCTCTTCATCGACCTGGCCTATTAAAATGATTACCCTGATTGGTTTTCTGTTTTCTGCTATTGCTTTTGCAATCATAATCCTTTATACATACATCGCAATTTTCGGAAATACAGATTATTGGGGCCAAAATCTACCAGGCTGGACTTCTACGGTAGTAATTATTTCATTTTTCTCAGGGATCACACTTTTTGCACTTGGAATAATTGCTGAATACATTTGGCGGATTTATGAGGAAGTAAAAAATCGGCCCGGGTATATTATTAAAAAAGACAACAATGTCAAATAAGTTGGACAGACTTCTGCAAATTTCGTTATATGCAGCCTGTAGTGATCAATCTGATTCATTGAAACTGACAATTAAGCAATTTATTTAGCATGCAATCAGAGCAGTACAAATATATGTTTGAGGCTGAGGACAAACATTGGTGGTATAAGGGTAACCATGAAAATTTTATTGGGATACTTCAAAGAGAACATATCCTGAAAAATGGCATCAAAGTTCTTGATGCAGGTTGTGGCACAGGCAGATGGCTGCAGATTCTTAAAAATACTGCAGAAATAATTGAACTCGGAATTGACAATAATGAAAATGCCATTGAATATTCAGCCACCCGGGGCAACCTGAATCTGATGCTGGCAGATATAAACAATCAAATTCCCGATTCTTACTCATTTGACCTGGTAACCGCTTTTGATGTCATTTATCATCGTGATGTTGATGATAATCGGGCAATTAACAACTTCAATAACTATCTTAAAAATGACGGGCATCTGTTATTAACAGTACCTGCCTTTAATTTCCTTCAAAGTAAACACGATCAGGTTGTTCACACAAAAAAAAGATATACTAAACGAGAAATCAGATTGCTTTTGGAAAATAATGGATTTGAAATAATCAGAATTACTTATTGTGTAAGTCTGCTATTTCCGATCGCGGTTATTAAAAGATTAATTGATAAAACATATCATTCAGATGAAGTAAGCCATAATGAAATAAAATTACCAAACCGGATTTTTAATCATATTTTGCTTTCGATAATGCGTTTTGAGAATTTTTGCTTAAGATACGCCTCATTTCCATTTGGGCTGTCGGTGTTAGCCCTTGCCAGGAAAAAACATGGGTGACCCTGACAGGGTGGGGTGACACTTGATTTTAACCACTTTTTTTCGTATATTTACAAGCTGACGGGGATTAATGTCTTTGTTCATTTTGTATCTCTCCTTTCCTCCCTCTGCTGCCTGATTTTTTCTGAACATGGCAGTAATCCCTTGAACAACGGGGTAAATAGTGTGGTTAAAAACATAAGGGATCAACAATTTAAAAAAACAAGGTCATGAAAACAATTACCATCATGTTGCTGGCTCTGTTGACATTCCACAGTGCGAGCGCACAATCTTGCTTTCCGGAAGGAATTGCATTCTCAACCCAATCCCAGGTCAATAGTTTTCGAACCGATTATCCGGGCTGTACGCAGGTAGAGGGAGATTTGATCATCAGCGGATACAACATTACCTCTCTGAGCGGATTAAACGTAATAACCTCCATCGGAGGAAACCTGATCATTGAATGCAATGAAGAACTAACCAATCTGACCGGATTGGACAACGTGGTGTTTATCGGCAGCGATCTCTATGTTGAGGGCAATTTAAAACTGGTCAGCATTGCCGCCCTGAATCAGGCAACATACATCGGGGGTGACATTACTATTGAAAACAACCTTCTCCTGGTCAACCTTTTGGGCCTTGAGGGAATTTCCTATGTTAACGGTAACCTTTGGATTGATTACAATCCCGCGCTTGAAAGCATTGCAGGTTTGCAAAATGTTGTTTCCATCGGAGGAGATGTAAGAATATCAGCCAATGACATACTTGCAAGCATGTCGGGACTTGCAGGATTGACATCGGTCAGCGGCCGATTGGTCATCGGACGTATAGGACATCTCGGAAGCCTGGGAAATCCTGCACTTACCAGCCTTGCTGATCTCAGCAACCTGATCTCCATCGGCGGGAACCTCGATATTGTGTGCAATACTTCCCTGAACTCCCTGGAAGGATTAGACAACATTGCCGCCGGGTCAATCTATGGCCTGAATATTTATGGGAACAGCAATCTTTCAACCTGTGAGGTAGAGAGTGTGTGCGCTTACCTGGCTGATCCGGGCGGAATTGTCAACATCGCCGACAACGCTTACGGATGCAACACCCCGGAAGAGGTAAATGATGCCTGTTTGATGCTGTCAGCAGAGAATACCCCGCTTACTGCCGCGTGTCAGATTTATCCTAACCCTGCAACCGGAACAATCACCATCGAAACACCGGTATTCCCGGTAAACAGCGAACTCACCATTCTGAATGCACAGGGAGAGAATCTGATCAAAAAAATGATCAACGGACCCGGGGTCATGATTGCCATCGGCGATCTGCCTGCCGGGGTTTATGTTGCAAGGATAACCAACAATAAACTGGTTTGGATCACAAAGTTCATCAAGCAGTAATGGTTATCGGTTTTTTACTACGATTATTTCTAATCGTGATATAATTTCGCCCGATTTGGTCATGCCCCGGAGGAGAATGGAATATCTTCCGGGCGTATCAGGGGCAATGAAAGAGACTTCGGCGTTGCTCTGATTATTCAACTGCAGGGATGGATTCCAATAGACTGTGTTGCGCGGATCAGGGATGGTTGCGGGGAGTATTTCAGGATATCGCGGCATCTCACATTTTTCATAAAACCTGTAGTTCACAAATGTTCCGGAGGTGGGCAGGTCAATGCCTGCAAAGTCGTTCTTCTTCGAGATGAAGCTGATGATTCCCCCATAAGTGATGTCTCCCTTTAAATAAAAGGCGTCTAACAGTTCAATCCGGTCGATGTCGGGGGGCGACATCTTCAGAACTTTTTCAATATCAGTTACAGCAACCCAATCAACCAGAATCAGCGGATCGGCTTCCATCACCTCATTGTCGGAATGGTAAAACCTGAACTGCTTTTTTCCCTGTACTTTTCTCAATTTTACGGTAACCGGAAGTTCCGTGAAATACTCCTCAAGTGTTGGCAATTCGATGTATTTATCGATGAACAAAACCTGGGAGGGAACCCCGTAAAACGAGTTTGTGATCTCCTTTTCAACAGGGTTGGAAGAGATCGTATCCCCGCCAAATACCTCGTTTACCCGGGCATTAACGGCCAGCATCAAAGCTGTTTGCTGCTCTTGTTCACTTAAGGTGAACAGCGGCGCCGGAAGGCTGACCGGTTTGGAACAAAAATCGTTGTTGATGAGTATTTCCGGGGTGATCCCGGGCAACACATCAGCGCAAAGAAAGATGTCTTTACGATCAACGTGGTCGGGCAGCGCGAAGTAAAATCTTCCGGTCGAATCTGTCTGCACAACCTGAATGTCCCGCTCCCCGATAATCGAGAGATTCACCCTTGCTGCAGCCACCGGCTTTCCTGTTGCATTATCCATCAGCTGACCAGACAGGGAGATTCCCCGCGTTTCCGGATAAAAGAGTGTCCACTGCGCAGAATCAACTGTTGGCCGATTTTGAAAAAATGAGTATCAATGTAAGAAACAGACTTTCACAAAGAAGTTTATTGATTGTAAAGTATCTGATCCGGATTCAGCGTTAATGGAGACCCGAATCTCTTCCCGTGGTGAGAAACTCATTTTCGTGGTTCTCACTTCCAACCGTTCATCATCCGAACTGAAATGCTTTTCTAAACCGGCCATTGCTGCTGAATCAGCCATTTTTTTGCTGACCAGCACCTCCGGTTTCAACGGGTTGACGATCTTCAGCATAATGTACTTGTATTCACCGGGATTGAGATTCCGCATGAACCGCGTATAGAAGCGAAGAAAATAGATGCCCGAAACGGTCTCTTCCGGAATCGTCACACAACCCTGACCCACGTTGTGCTGAAGCGGAAACTTCCTGCCCAGTATTTTGTTCCCGTCGGGCGTGATCAGCTCGCAATACAAAACCTTGCTGAGTTCTTTGGCTACTGTACCCCCGTTACCTGCAATGATCGCTGTAAAACAGACCTTCTCGCCGCAAACATAGAGCGTTCTGTCGGTACAGGCCTGTACCCGCTCTCCGGCAGCATCAGCAAACTGATTCTGTGACCGCAATTCCTGCGCGTACAGCATCGGGATGCACAACAATAAAAAATAGCGCGATAAACGTTGTTTCATGTTATTTTGGCCAAAAAACCGGTTTTTCTGTTTTGCCGCCTGCTACACGACAATCGACGCAATCATAGGAGAGGATTCTCACCGATCCGTAATCAAAAAAGTAGTAAACCGGAAAGTCGTTGGTTTTATATTCGCTCCATCCTCCCCTGCCCAAACCCTCCACGAAGCAATCGGTAAAGTAATTCAGCGTGATTCCTTCCACCTCTTTGAAAAAATTTCTTTCCGATGACTCAGATGCTGCAAAAAAATATCCCAGCACATCCTTTTCCGGGTTGGTCAAATTTACAATGTTGCCTTTGATGGCGAGGGGTTGCTTCTCGTATAGTCCGCCTTCATTGTTGCTGTTTATGCGCAACTGCTCCCAGTAATTGTAAGCCTCTTCGTTCATGGCGAGCTGGCGCACAAGCATGCTGTATAAAATCGCCAGACGCGAACTCCGTCCGTCGATGGCGTGCAACGGATACTGCTTGACCGAATTCTGGGAAAGGCTCTTTGTGGAAATGGTAAAAACCTCCTTCACAATGCTGGTCATGTAGCAAACCAGGTTCGACGAATCGGGAGGAGAGATCTGATGAAAAGTTCCGTCGTAATAAAATTCAGCGGCATGCTCGGCGTGGTATTCCCAGGTTTCATAAACTTCCCACATGTAAAACTGGCTGTAATCACCGCCGGCATTCAGGTCAACATAGAACTGCATGATGCGGGAATCCTTGTCGGGATCGGTGGTGGGAACATCTTCGATCTGATAATAAACAGGATCCAATGCAGGCCCCTTTGGCATCTTGTCGAATCCCGACAGGAGCTCATCCCCGTCCGGCGTTTTTATTTTAACCTGAAAGGAGGTTCCCGCCTGAAGATTTTCCTGATCCATCCACACCCGGTAATGCCCCGGAATATCTTCCACCAGCGAAAAAACATTGCCCAGGTCATCCAGAATCGCAACCTGACATGATGAAACTGGAATATAAGCAGGCTTTTCAACATTTGAGGTCATGGAAATTTCAACCTCCTGCCAGCCGGCACTGTCGGTTACCCGCCCCGAAACCACATATTTGTTTCCGGAATTGGTGTCAATCACCGGATCAAATGGTTTGATGCAGGCGTTAAGCAGCAACAAAACAGACAGAATTATGATATTTTTAATCAGATGCATAATTCCCGAGTTTAAACAACAGCGTGACGGTAAAAATGGGTACTGCAATCACTGAATACTGATAACTTTCAATTTTTCCATTTTCCTGTTTAAAGTAAACCGAATAGGGATTATCGCGTCCGGTAACGTTGTAAAGTCCGAAGATCAGGGAGTAATGGAACAATTTATTTCTCCGGAGATTCCCCTCAAGGGTTAACGACAAATCGAGCCGCAGATAATCGGGAATTCGGTATTCGTTGCGTGCGGAATAATCCACATAAGGAATTCCGTTGATGTAGTATATTGAAATTGGGTATGTTACAGGTCGTCCGGTTTGATAGGTAAAAACACCGCTGGCTGTTACCCGGCGGCTGAAATGGTAGTTCACAACAGTATTTATCACATGCGGG
>CAZKCK010000143.1:0-10889 GCA_964550695.1 uncultured Bacteroidales bacterium
CCGGATCCCAAATCAGATAAATCAAGATTCAGGACATTTCCTGATAAATTATATGATTTGCAAAGGACTTCCTGTCCAAGCGTGGAAGTAACAACAATCTGCACCTTGCCTGTGATTTGAGAACTGAATGCAATTTTTACCTTCCCGTCTGTGGGGTTGGGGTAAATACTGAACTGTTCTGTTCCCGGTTCGCCTATGCCTACATTGTTGTCAACCGTTACTGCAAAGGCATCGGACAACGCACTCTCTCCGCACTGGTTGATACCCTTCACAAGCACATTGGCGGTGCCAAGATACGTTTCTGACCAGTCTACAGTGCCGGTGATGCCGTTGCCACTTGTTGTTCCGGCTTCGGCTGGTTCAACAACCCATGCATACGTGGCTGTATTCTGCCCGCCTGTGGTGGTGTACTGGGTAGTGGCTGTTGTGCTGGTGTTGACAAAACCAGGTCCTGTTGGTGCTCCCGGTGTTCCCGGCAATGGCATCATGCTTACAGGTACAGAGCCCTGCATCGGTGCTATACAGTTCGATGCGTTTGCCGCCTGTGCCGTATAGGTGCCTACTGTCGACTGGTTCCCGAATGTGATGGCACTCCCGTTTCCGGATACAGTATTGCCCGTGGATACGCCATTGAGCAGCAATGTATAATTTACTCCTGTTACTGATCCGCTCAAACCTACGGCAACACCCGATGAGCCTTCGCAGAAATCTCCCCCGCCAGTCATATTGAAGGCTGATGGAATCGCTGTTACTGTTACACTGATGGCATTGGAATAAACACTTTCTCCACAGCCATTCACCGATTTTACACTGATGGCTGCCGTTCCCGTGAACCCTGCATCCCAGTTTACGGTTCCAAACGTCCAGGTGCCTGCTATGGTGCCTGCATTTACCGGGGTAATCTGCCATACATAGCCCGTTGCTCCTGTTACATTGTCAACACTGTATTCGGTATCTATGCCGTCCTGACATACCTGTGCCGGGCCGGTCGGGGTATTGGGTTGAGTGGGTAAGGTTGAGATGGTTACATCAAGCGGGCTTGAATAAGTGCCTTCTCCGCACGCATTGGTGCCTTTTACCCTTACTGATGCTGAGCCTGTATAGGTATTGTTCCAGTCAACCGTGGCGGTTACCGTGGTGCCCGTGATAGTCCCTGCTCCGGCGGGGGTCAGTTCCCAGGTATAGCTTGTGGCTGAGGTGGAACCTGTGGTGGTATAGGTGGTATTGGCCGGATTGATACACAGGGCACTTGTTCCTGAGGGGGTGCCGGGTGAGGCGGGTGCTGTATTTACCGTGATATACGCGGGTTTGGTCAGCGTGCCGCTGCCGTAACTGTTGGTGGATACCAGCGTGGCATCATAATTCCCTGAAGTGGCATACGTCACTGTGGGGTTCTGTATCGTGCTTGATGACGGGGTACCGCCAGGGAAGGTCCAGGCCCAGCTTGTGGGGGTATTGGTTGAATTATCGGTATAGCTTACCGTGGATCCGGCACACAGGCTGGTTGGATTGGCTGTAAAGTTAACCGTAGGGATTGGTCCACCGCCCTGACACTGGATGGTGGCTGACCAGCCGGCATAGGTTTGTGAAACATCGCTGGTGAATCTAAAGGTAAGCGCACCGCTGGCATTTGTTGCCGATGCTGTTATTGTTCCCGGACTGGTACTGCCATGGAACGGACTGCCTGCTACCTGGCTTGCACTGGTGGTGGCTCCGTCATAAATATACAGATAGTCATACCCGCTTTCGGTGGCAAACGAAAGGAAGCTTGCCTTTACTTTTGCTCCGGCGGTGCCGGGGTTAAAGGTCATCGTAAAGTTTTCATTATTCACGTATGAGCCGGTGGAACCTCCTGAATCATAGAAATTGCCCACACACGTGGTCTGGGTGCCATTGGTCATATTATAGGTAGGAATCAGGCCTATGACAAGTTGCTTGGGCGAGTTGGCTGTATATTGCGATGCTGATCCGCCTGTTACCGTATAGAGCAGGCTGACCGGTGTGCCGATTGGTGCAGTGGCTGAGGCCGTAACACTGAACACTGCATTGCCGGATGATCCTGCTGTGAGCGTACTGACGTTGCTGGTGGGTGTATTAATGGTCAGGAAAGTGGTCGTACCCTGAATGGCCAGTGTTCCTATCACGTTGGATATGGATGAATGGCCTGTGTTGGTATTGGCTATCACCACATTCGCAGTTTCTCCCGGATCGAGGATGCCATTGTTGTTGCACCCTGCTCCGCTATCATTAATGGTCATGGCTCCGATACTCAAAACCGGCGCCTGTGCCAGATAGTTGAACGTTGAATTCCAGTTGGTGGATCCGTTGGATGATACCAGCGTAAAGGATACCATGGTCTGATCCGGGATATTATTGGCCACAGTATATGTGAATGCATTGGGCTTGGTTACCGTGGCATTGGGGTCAATCGTACCGAAGTTCTCCGTATTGTCGGTTATCGTGATGTATGGGCTTGTTGTTGATAATGTGGCCACTACATTGACTGCCTGCTGTACGCCTACATTCTTCAGCGTTACATTCAGCAGGTTGGTCTCCGCATAATCCATCAGTCCATTGTTGTTGCCATTGGGCAACGGGTCGCTGATGGTTGAAGCTGTGTAAACTACGTAAGGGCCACTCGCCGGAACAACGGAAATTGTACCTATATGTGGTTTTTTGTTTTGTTTTGTAATCACCAGATTGGCGGTTCCCACATTTGAAAGTGCCGGGAACGTAAGATTTACCACTCCGGAAGCACCTGCCATGGCTGTTGCCAGTTGAACACCATTCATCGAAAGGCAAACCAGGGCATTTACTTCAGTATTTACAGTGAGTGAAGTCATCCCGACAAGCATGGTGTTCATATAGCTTGCAGTAACTGCCTGCGGAATGCCAAAATAGACCATCAGCGAAGGATCGCCCATGAGGCAATATATTTCCCAGTAGTAAGTTTTCTTTGATGAACTTGACTCTTCAACAGCCAGATTTCCACCCACAACCATCTGGCCCTGGGTTACAAACCAACTGCTTGTAGCTTCACCGTGATCATGGAATGTTACATCATATGCTCCCAGATGGGCTGCATTATATGTTGGGTTAAGCACAACGGTTTTAAATCCGCAACCCCACCAGTAATCTTCATCCCAGTATGAATTGTTGGTAGCACCTATATATCCGACGGCTCCCTTATTGGCAGCCCGGAGTAATTCCTCCCCAAAACAGGTCAGGTTAAATGTTGAGGATTGGCAACAGTTCCCGACCATGAGCGGATATTTACTCTGGTTTTGCAGTGTGGCAATGTTTGAAATTGAAAAACTTGGATCAGCCCATCCTGAAGAACTGCAATGCGCGGTGTAATTGGCATATCCAACGCCGTTCGATACATTACTGATAATATTCTGCGAATAATTTCCTCCTGAAGGTTCCGGTTGCAGATAGGTATGCGAGAGAATGCCATGTGCCAGATTAAAATAATTTGATGTACCATAATTAATCTGCCCGTTGCTGTGTGTAACGAAACTTGCATCCGCACCTGCTACCATGGTAGCCTCACCCAGATAGGCTTCAGACGGGAAAAGGTATTGCTCGTATTCCAGAGTCTTGTCAATCTGAGGCTGCAATTGCGTCAGGTTGGTAGCCGAAAAACGTCCGACAAAAACTTCAGGTATATTGTTTCCGGTATATTCTCCATAGCCAAGATCAGTAACATGACTTCCGGCTGTACCGTTAAAGGCAGGAATTTGAGCAACATCACCTACCAAAAGCACAAAACTTGTGGGATTAACACCGGCAGCAGGGGTATTGTACAAACCCATCAAATAATTTTTAATGGATGTTGTGGTTGATCCAACACTTGGGTTATTGGTATAGCCTTCAATTACTTTAAAACCCTTTTTGGTTTTCCATGCAATAAAAGGCTGTAAAGCAGTTTGAAACATGGGGTCTGAAATAATTACATAGGTCGCCGGACAGGCGGTAATCAGTGCATCACCGGGTTCAGGGATAAAGTTACAGATTTCATTGTAGGTACTGGCAAAATAAGGAGAGTAGGTTTTTTTCTTTAATTCAGTAGTGCGTTGAATGTCAGCATTCTGATAAGTTATCCGGATATTCATGCTTTCGTAAACCCTGATTTTGCCCAACACAGGATTGTATTGAACCGGATAAATTTCAAGCCTGGCCAGGTTTAAACCGCGCATCAATCCCAGATTTTCGGTTAATACCGGTTTCTCATAGAACCAAATGTTCTTTTCATACGCCGCACTATTGTATTCAAAAGGAACAATCTGCGGGTCATCAGCCTTTGAAACCGGTGACTGGGCCGGAATCAGACGGTTAAATACCCCGAGGTCCGACAGTGCATATTCTTTAAATACTGATGAGGTTATTTTTACTTCACATGTAGCTCCGTATGGTATTTCAATAATTTTTTTAAATACGGGCACTTTTGGCATTCCCGGCATATTGCTGAATCCATAGTCAGGAATTGCCAATTCTGTAAATAAACCATTTACGGTATTCACTTCCAGACTGTTCATCGAATGAATATCTGATTTGAACTGCAATTGGGTATAGCTGTTATCAGTGATCCTGAATTCGTTCTGAAACGAATTGGATAAAACGATTTGCTGCGAAAAAACCTGGTTGATTCCAACAATTGAAAGAATCAATAAAAAAGCAGATACAATTTTAAATTTCATCATGTTATGTGTTTTAAAAACCCACAGAAATCAAAGAAAAGAAATCTGTGGGCCTTATCGTAAATATTATTTAATGATTAACTTTTTGATGTATTCAGCATTAACTGACTTAATCCGAACCATATAAATGCCCTTTGCAAGTCCCGAGAGATCAGCTGTAACAGCATTTATACCATCTAAGTCAGACTTCATGGTAAACACAGGTTCAGCGAGTGTATTGGAAATGGTAATCTGCACATTACCGGTGATGTGGGAGGTGAATGCAATTTTTACCTTCCCGTCTGTGGGGTTGGGGTAAATACTGAACTGTTCTGTTCCCGGTTCGCCTATGCCTACATTGTTGTCAACCGTTACTGCAAAGGCATCGGACAACGCACTCTCTCCGCACTGGTTGATACCCTTCACAAGCACATTGGCGGTGCCAAGATACGTTTCTGACCAGTCTACAGTGCCGGTGATGCCGTTGCCACTTGTTGTTCCGGCTTCGGCTGGTTCAACAACCCATGCATACGTGGCTGTATTCTGCCCGCCTGTGGTGGTGTACTGGGTAGTGGCTGTTGTGCTGGTGTTGACAAAACCAGGTCCTGTTGGTGCTCCCGGTGTTCCCGGCAATGGCATCATGCTTACAGGTACAGAGCCCTGCATCGGTGCTATACAGTTCGATGCGTTTGCCGCCTGTGCCGTATAGGTGCCTACTGTCGACTGGTTCCCGAATGTGATGGCACTCCCGTTTCCGGATACAGTATTGCCCGTGGATACGCCATTGAGCAGCAATGTATAATTTACTCCTGTTACTGATCCGCTCAAACCTACGGCAACACCCGATGAGCCTTCGCAGAAATCTCCCCCGCCAGTCATATTGAAGGCTGATGGAATCGCTGTTACTGTTACACTGATGGCATTGGAATAAACACTTTCTCCACAGCCATTCACCGATTTTACACTGATGGCTGCCGTTCCCGTGAACCCTGCATCCCAGTTTACGGTTCCAAACGTCCAGGTGCCTGCTATGGTGCCTGCATTTACCGGGGTAATCTGCCATACATAGCCCGTTGCTCCTGTTACATTGTCAACACTGTATTCGGTATCTATGCCGTCCTGACATACCTGTGCCGGGCCGGTCGGGGTATTGGGTTGAGTGGGTAAGGTTGAGATGGTTACATCAAGCGGGCTTGAATAAGTGCCTTCTCCGCACGCATTGGTGCCTTTTACCCTTACTGATGCTGAGCCTGTATAGGTATTGTTCCAGTCAACCGTGGCGGTTACCGTGGTGCCCGTGATAGTCCCTGCTCCGGCGGGGGTCAGTTCCCAGGTATAGCTTGTGGCTGAGGTGGAACCTGTGGTGGTATAGGTGGTATTGGCCGGATTGATACACAGGGCACTTGTTCCTGAGGGGGTGCCGGGTGAGGCGGGTGCTGTATTTACCGTGATATACGCGGGTTTGGTCAGCGTGCCGCTGCCGTAACTGTTGGTGGATACCAGCGTGGCATCATAATTCCCTGAAGTGGCATACGTCACTGTGGGGTTCTGTATCGTGCTTGATGACGGGGTACCGCCAGGGAAGGTCCAGGCCCAGCTTGTGGGGGTATTGGTTGAATTATCGGTATAGCTTACCGTGGATCCGGCACACAGGCTGGTTGGATTGGCTGTAAAGTTAACCGTAGGGATTGGTCCACCGCCCTGACACTGGATGGTGGCTGACCAGCCGGCATAGGTTTGTGAAACATCGCTGGTGAATCTAAAGGTAAGCGCACCGCTGGCATTTGTTGCCGATGCTGTTATTGTTCCCGGACTGGTACTGCCATGGAACGGACTGCCTGCTACCTGGCTTGCACTGGTGGTGGCTCCGTCATAAATATACAGATAGTCATACCCGCTTTCGGTGGCAAACGAAAGGAAGCTTGCCTTTACTTTTGCTCCGGCGGTGCCGGGGTTAAAGGTCATCGTAAAGTTTTCATTATTCACGTATGAGCCGGTGGAACCTCCTGAATCATAGAAATTGCCCACACACGTGGTCTGGGTGCCATTGGTCATATTATAGGTAGGAATCAGGCCTATGACAAGTTGCTTGGGCGAGTTGGCTGTATATTGCGATGCTGATCCGCCTGTTACCGTATAGAGCAGGCTGACCGGTGTGCCGATTGGTGCAGTGGCTGAGGCCGTAACACTGAACACTGCATTGCCGGATGATCCTGCTGTGAGCGTACTGACGTTGCTGGTGGGTGTATTAATGGTCAGGAAAGTGGTCGTACCCTGAATGGCCAGTGTTCCTATCACGTTGGATATGGATGAATGGCCTGTGTTGGTATTGGCTATCACCACATTCGCAGTTTCTCCCGGATCGAGGATGCCATTGTTGTTGCACCCTGCTCCGCTATCATTAATGGTCATGGCTCCGATACTCAAAACCGGCGCCTGTGCCAGATAGTTGAACGTTGAATTCCAGTTGGTGGATCCGTTGGATGATACCAGCGTAAAGGATACCATGGTCTGATCCGGGATATTATTGGCCACAGTATATGTGAATGCATTGGGCTTGGTTACCGTGGCATTGGGGTCAATCGTACCGAAGTTCTCCGTATTGTCGGTTATCGTGATGTATGGGCTTGTTGTTGATAATGTGGCCACTACATTGACTGCCTGCTGTACGCCTACATTCTTCAGCGTTACATTCAGCAGGTTGGTCTCCGCATAATCCATCAGTCCATTGTTGTTGCCATTGGGCAACGGGTCGCTGATGGTTGAAGCTGTGTAAACTACGTAAGGGCCACTCGCCGGAACGACGGAAACACTTCCGGTATACCGTCTGTAATTTTGCTTTGTAACGGTAACTATAACTGTTGACGGTGGTACCTGAGCCGGAATAGTAATACTAACGGGTGAACCGGTTCCTGTTCCTGTTCCGATAATTTCATTGTTTACTGTAAGGCAGATGAACGATCCGGCATTGGCCGTAACTTCAAACGAAGTGGTGCCGGCATAAAGCACAGGAGCATGGGCAACCGTAAGTGTTTGGGGAACTTCTGAAAAAAGTGTCAGAAATGCATCGCCGTGGTGATGGAATAAATGATAAGTTACTTCCTTATTGTCAGTATTGTAAGGCCAACTTGACTGTTGAAGAAAATATTTACCGGCAGCATTGCCAAAAGCCGGGCAGATACCGCGTGAAGCAGGAGTGGTGCCATATGAAGGCATGAAATCAGGCCACATATTATCGAACATTCCCCATACGTAGGTGTCATTTACAAACGAATAAGAAACTTCAGAAGCACCAATCAACGCCAGTGCCCCGGCGTTTGTGTTGTTGTATTTATACCTGTGGAACTTTTCAGTAAAACATTCACTGCTCCAGTTATATTTACCCGTTAAACAGTTGATTGAAAATATAAACGTCAGATCGGTATTGGTAAGTCCATTAATATTTGAATTGACATATGAAGGCTCACCCCAACCCGTCTCCATTCCATGATCGCGGTGTTGTAGGATAAAGGCACCGGCATTGATGGCATTGTTGATGGCTGTGGCATTGCCTCCTGACCAGTTGCCAAGCGTACTAGGCGATGCCGGAATATAATTCAATCCGTTAGGTCCAAAAAAGTTCACAACTGTTGTGGTATTTGTAGCAGTTGACCAGACAGATCCGGGTGTACCAGAATAAATTTCGTTAATACGCACAGGGGTTTTATTCTGAACATGAAGGAAATAACCACCAACTGCTTCTGAGCAAATCTGGAACCATCGTTCGGTCTGCCAGCCCAAAGCGGTAATCGGGTGGCTGTAAAAATAAGGGCTTGTGGGAGGGTTTCGTTCATACTTAATCCCCTTCGAAATCATGGTTTCCAGCTCAGTGGCATTGTTGGCTGTTATACGCGCCATTACCACATCCGGAAGATGATCTGCATTTACATCACCAAAAATATTATCTGAAACACAATAGCTATCATAAATAGGCGAGATAATATTAATACTTGCATCCGTTCCGTAATCACCCAATAACAAACAGGCTGCAGGCGGAATTGTCCAGGTGTTGTATGCGTTATTGATATAATTTTCAATTGCAGTAGTTGTATTTCCACCAACTTCAGCCACCGTTTTAACCATTGTTGTAATACCCTGACGTACGCGCCATTGCCTGATTGTATCAGCCCATTGTGCATATACTGCACCTGTAGGCCTGATAATGAGGTATTCGGCACCTGTTTCTTCGGTATTCATATTCTGCTGTACACGGGCATCATAATCAATTACCGGTAAAGATGTGTGGTTCAACACAGCGTCTTCAACAATAGGATCCCAATAACGGCTCCTTAAACGGTCTTCACCAAAATGACCATTTCCTCCAACAAATTCTATTTCAATCTGAATATCACGATAAACTGTCATTTCTTTGGTTACCGGGTTAAACAGGAACGGTGAAATACCAATCTGCACCACATCAACGCCTCTGATTTTCATGGGTGCTGACATCAGAACCGGCTTCAGCGGAAAGAAGGCATTTTTACTATAAATCTCCTGATTCTTGTTGTAAACCAGTGGTGATTTGTCGTTATCAAGCGGAATGCGGGGTGCCGGAGCAATGTTTACTCCGGTGTACTTTTCAATTCGTGAAGCGGTTAACTTCAAAATAGCCTGAGCACCCTGAGGTACTGCAATAAACTTACTGATTGCCGGCATATTGGGTGATCCTTCATCATTTGGTACAAATGAGCCGGTCATCACAATACTTTTCATGCTTTCACCCTGAAGATCAAAGTCTTCGAGCGTGAACTGAGGCAAAGAAAAATTGAGTTCAACCCGGCTCTGCGAATTGCCCGTTAAAGTAAGCCCTTCGCTCCCCCAGGAATCATGAAAGGAATATTCCTGTGCAAAAAGGGAACCTGTGCAAAAAAACAACAATATGGCAAGCAGCCATCTGGGTTTGGTAAAATTGGACATGGTATGACTTATTAGATTGATTGATATAGAATTCTATGCTACAAAAATATTGTATATCCGCATATTTAGCAAAGATTAACAATAATTTAGAACCATTCTAACAAGTGGCCCGAAACATTTTAAGCTTTGATCAGCAGGAACTTAATTGGATTTCGTTTGTTATCGTACTTGTATAAAAAATGATTTTCAAAAAACACATGACACAAAAGAAAGACGTAATCCTGAAACACACTGTTTTCTGGTTCAGACGGGATTTGCGCCTGACTGACAACCACGGATTGTATCAGGCACTACAAAAATCAGATCATGTATTACTCCTTTTTATTTTTGATACTGAAATACTCAACGATTTGCAAGACCGCAGCGATGCCAGGGTAAGTTTTATATATCAATCACTTCTGGCTATTGACACAGAATTACGTGCATCGGGGCGGTCAATCTGCATTAAAACCGGCAATCCGGCAGATGTATGGCACCAACTGTTGGCAGAGTTTGATATAGAAGCCGTATACATAAACCATGATTACGAACCATATGCGATTAAACGGGACAATGGGATTCGACAAATTCTGGCAGCTTCGGACATCCCGTTATTTACATTCAAAGACCAGGTAATTTTTGAAAAAAACGAAATCCTGAAGTCTGACGGAACCCCGTATACCATTTTTACACCATACAGTCGCCGGTGGAAACAGAACTTAAACGAACTCATCCATTTTCCTTCAGAAAGCCTTCTGGCAAATATTGCACAAAACACTGAAAATAAATTTCCCCGTTTGGAAGAAACCGGATTTTCATTATCGCCTGCCAGTTTTCCGCCATCAATCATTCCTGAGGCAATTATCGCTGATTATGGCAACCAACGTGATTACCCGGCGCTGGATGCCACTTCACACTTAGGTCTTCACCTCCGTTTCGGGACAATAAGCATACGGATGCTCATGAAACGCGCATTGCTGCTCAGCGAAGTTTTTGTAAACGAACTTATCTGGCGTGAATTTTACATGATGATCCTTTGGCACTACCCCAACGTTGTATCAAAATCGTTTAAACCCGCCTACGATAACATTCAATGGATCAACAATCACGAAGATTTTGAACACTGGAAAACAGGTACTACCGGATATCCCTTGGTGGATGCAGGAATGCGCCAACTCAAGCAAACAGGATTCATGCATAACAGGTTACGAATGCTCACAGCCAGCTTCTTAACCAAGCATCTGCTCATTGATTGGCGATGGGGCGAGGCGTATT
>CAZKCK010000144.1:0-6788 GCA_964550695.1 uncultured Bacteroidales bacterium
GCTGGAACTGGTTTATAGCAAAAGTCAGGTGGTTTCAGAAAGGCAGACTTAAGTTTAATCCCTCAGGTTTTTGGTAATTTCTTTGCATAGAAATTCCTGTATTTCTGATAATATATGAAGGATTATTTTCCGAGGTAACCTGAAAGTTGTCTGATCAATCCTTTTACGTTTGAAGGGCTTTTTGCATCCCTGTCAGCAATATTTCCGTTTTTATCAATTATGGCAAAACGGGGAAGTGACAGTTTCCCTTTCATGATCTGATCAGTAATCCCCTTAAAAAATGGTGTACGCAACTGTGCATAATAATTATACCCTTTCAATTGGTACTTTTCAACCAAAGTCAACCATTTTTCCCTGCTCTTAATTGTGAGGGCTGAATCAGTTTCAAGTTTTTCAAGCGCAAGATACAGGCGTACAACGGAGTTTTCAGAACAAAAGGCATCCAGTTCGGGGTTAGGTTTAAACTCTTCGATGCATGAACTGCACCAGGAAGCCCAGAAATCAACATACACAATTTTGCCTTTGAATTTTGCGAATAAATCGTCGAGCGACGTGACCTGATCCACATAATAAATTCCGTCGGCAGCCTGTTTATCAGTTTCCTGTGCAAAAACCATATGTGATGCTGCCAAACAGAAAATCAGTGTGATGGATGTTATTAACCTACTCATTGCCAAAATTTTAATAGAATTGGAAATACATTTTTTATATAAAATTTCCGGTCCAAAAAATCAACAAATCTTCTTTCAGAAGTCGGATAATATTTTTGAACCGGAATGTTTATGCTGTAATCATTAATTAAGAATAATCTTTTTCATTTCATCCGTGCCCGCAATCCTGACCTTCAAAAGATACAGACCTTTGGGCTGTGAGGAGAGATCCAGCCGGGTTTTCTGACCATCCCAGTCAAATTCCACAACAGATTTTCCTGTCATATCATAGATAGTAAGCCTGGCAACTGAAAACCTGGGGGGATTGGTATAAAAAACATCGAATACACCTGTTGACGGGTTCGGAAATACATTCAGAATAGATGTTGATATCTGTTCCTGGCCAACAATAATGATGGGGCTGTCAGAGAAGGATACCACATTGCTGGCTACATCCAGATAAGGGTTGAACCCCTCATCGCAATTGCTGCAGGTTACACCCGTTACGCAATCGGGGTTGTTGGGATGGCAAAGGTCAACGTATGGTTCATAGAATTTATATCCAAGATCAATATCACCACCTGAGACATAGGGTGTAAGATCAAAATCGAACCATTTGGCAATGGAGCCGGGGCACCATCCGGCACGGTCGTAATACCAGGTTCCGTTCTGAGGCATGCAGCCGTCAGGGTTCGGATTGCAGGCACACCAGTTGATCTGGTTAAAGGTTTTAACCCCGTTTACCCAGATGTTGTGGGTGGCATTGTAAAATTCAGCAGCATTGCCGGTATTGGTGTTTCCCCAGCCATGGCCGGTTGATACAAGTTTTAATTTTGCAGCTACCGAATTGTCAGGAAATACATAATGAACACTTTCAACAGGTTGTAAATTGGCCATATCCCCGAAATTATAATCGGCACCCCACACCACTGCCACATTGCTATAGGCGTGAGCCGGAGTTCCCTTATGGTAGTTCAGGTCGAGTTCATACACATAGCCGTTATCGAAGGTGGCGCAATTCATTCTGAAGGTCACCTTGCCCTGCAGCAGCGACATGTAATCGGTCAGGTCGATGGAATGCTGGCAGGCCACGCCATAAGGCGTTATGTAACGTATAATTTCGAACCATTTACCTTCATGACCTTTCACATCCACACTGGCAATGCGGTCCCATTCGCCACAGCCTCCGGTGGGGCAGGTAACCTTGAGGGTGGCTGTAATTTTATCAAAAGCGCCCTGATAAGAAGGCAATTCAGCCTCGGCAAGTTCTGACGGGTTGTTGGTAGCAATCCAGATACCTGAGAATGCGGTTACATCCATGGTAGCAGCCTGCTGTACAATTTTAATATTGATTGATTTGGTGCTGGATGCACCATAATTATTTGTGGATACAATCTGCAGATTGTAATTGCCGTATGAAGGTGGCGTCCACCAGGCTGTATAATGCCCGTTAAAGAAATTCTGCCCCAGCATGGTTTGTCCGTTGACGATAAACTTCACATTCGCCACAAAAAACAGGTCGGTATAGTCGATGGTTGAAATAGCGGCCAATTGAATTTTCGAGAGGCTGGGAACAAATACATCTCCTTCAAGAGGATTACGGGCATCAATATATGGCAGATTCAGACTGGGATCGAGCACGTTGAATGAATTGGTAACAGGTGAGGCAGGATTGTACTGTGCATTGCCCGGCTGTGAGGCTTCGATAAATACTTTACCGGTATCGCCTGTAAGGGTTACAATATTTCCATTCACAGTTGCAGGGCCCGAAAGCACAGCATATTCAACAGTAAGACCGGCACTCGAAGTAGCTTCCAGTATAAAAGCCGGAGAAGTAATCAGTTTGTTACCAATCGGAGGAAATGAAATGGCCTGAAAAGTTGTATCAAGTACACCGTTAAAGTTGGAAGTCTGCCCGGTCATGGCAAAATTCAGAAGGTCACCGTCACGAACCGGAGAGTTGATTTGTGAAATAAGCTTGGTGATTGAAGTGTTATTTCCTCCGGGAATCCCCTGGTTAAACTTGTAGTACATCTGCAGACCCGCTTCTGTCCCGGTAAGTTCATTGGCCATAATATCCTGAATTTCAGCTTGTGTAAGACCTTTCTTCCAAACCGATACTTCATCAGCCCGACCACCAAATACAAAATTATAGGTACCCACAGGACTTTTTCCGATGGCAAAAGGAACAGAGCCATCAGTAAGTACACCTGAAGCAGCTTTACTTCCTTTTAACACGCCGTTGATATATAATTTTACGGTGCTTCCATCATAAACCCAGGCCAGATGTTGCCATACCTGTGGAATAATCGTATTTGCGGGGCCAACAACTTCGTAAAAACCGGTAGAACTGATGTAACGGCATTCAAGTTTACCATCGCCAATCTGAATCAGGTAAAATTCGGTATCACCGCCCCTGAAACCCATCATCCCCTGACCATAGGATAAGTCGTCAGAAAAGAACCAACCGGCAATTGAAAGGCCCTGCGTTGAGTTCAATACATAGGTTTCCCCGTTTGCCACACTTACCCAGTCATCAACCCTGTCGAAATGCAGATACTGATTTGTTTGTGCTTGCAGCAACCCGCCGGTCATCATAACGACAGCAAAAGCCATACTGCAGACTGATAAAATGATCTTTTTCATAATTGTCTATTTTTGGTTAATTTTACATTCTTATTTTTCAAACAATTCATTTTCAATCATTAACTATTCACTAAAAAATAACTATTAATTTAATCAAGGCATCCACCAGACTTTTACATCCGGGGTTTCTCCGCCCTGATTTGATTTGGCCATGCTCCAGTTTTCAACATTGTACTGTGCTTCAGAAGGGGGATAAGGCATCCGGAAATGACTTAATGGTCCGCCTTCACGGGGCGTCAGTCCTGTGCGGCGTGCCAGTGAATATGCTTCCCAAGGCTGGCGGAAGGCATCAATCCAGCACTGGGTATAGATAAATTTCAGCTTTTCTTCGTCAGTTGTTGCATTCCACGAACCGAAATGCATCAGTACCGAGGCTACGTTCAAATTTGAAGGGATGTTGATGACTTCGGAGAAACCCAGACCCGATACAGGCAATTTTGAATGACTGGCAACCATCAGCCACCATTCAACCGAAGCATTGATACCATTCATGTATTCAATATCAGCTTGCATTTTATCGACAGGAACGCCAATACCCCGGAAATAGGCTTCGGCTTTCAGAAAATGTACTTCGGCACCTGTCATAAAAATGATGGGCATATAGTCTTCATCGGCTATCACAAAGTAATTGAACGGAGAATAATTGCAGTTATCGCCTTTAATCGAAAAATTACCTGCATCATCACGGTGCGAACCATATGGAACACCGCCGGCCGAAGGCGTATTGATGTCAGGCACCTGTGGGAAAGCTGACCAATGGTTGTACCCGTCAGGTTCAAAAAAGACAAAAATCCTCGGGTCAAAAATTCCATTCCCGTCAAGACTGTCGTTGGCTGACATCTGGTGCCAGATGTTGGAACCCATCCGCAAACCGTTATGCTCCCTGAATGACCAGCTTACACTGTTATTTTTGAATCCGGAAGGACCGGGCCACAGGCAGGCACTCTCAAGCAACGGGCTTGTAAAATCATACCCCTGCAACACAGGCCGTTTGTTTTCGATAATTTCCCTGATGATTTCACCCGAAAGAACCGGCTCTTTTTCGACCATGCGCATAGCGTAACGCAGACGCAATGAATTGGCAAACTTTCGCCATACAATCATATCACCCAGAAATAGTTTGTCGAAAGCTCTAAAAGTTGTAAAAGGCTCAACTATCAGAGCCGTATCGTTTATATTTTCATCGGCCCATTTAAGATCATCCAGCAATGCAATATAAATGTCGCGCTGCCGGTCATATTTCGGATGCAGTTTCTCCAGATTCTGAAATCCATAACCCGCTTCTGTATACGGAATATCGCCAAACATATCTGTCAGTTTGAAAGTTTTGTATGCCAGCACAATCCTGAGCATTGCTTTCATATTGGTTACAGAGGCATTGTTTCCGTAAGTAGCAAACCTCTTATCGAGTTCACGGAACGATGGCAGTGTTTTATAATAGTTCTGCCACATTTCTTCAGTTCCAATCGTAAAATTACCCCATGCATCTTTGGTAAGGGCAGCAAGCTGAGTTTGTTTATACAATATTTCATTGTTGATATAAAACTGCTCATTGCCGGTTGGAACAAGGCTTTCGATGATATGATTGAAAAGCGAACCATCACTGGCTGTGGTAAATCCATGGGGATTTGTATTTGTTTCTTCAAAGTCTTTGGTGCAGGAAGATAGTTGCAATACAAGCAATGCAGCCATACCGATGCCTGTAATGAGTTTTATCCGTGCGATCATGGATTTGAACGGTTTCAGAAATCTAACCATTTTATTTACAAATTGGTGATTCAAATTGACAATTAAAGTGCTGTTTTTCATGGTCTGATGATTTTAAAATTTAGAAAGCAGCATTCAGGCTAAAAATAAAAGAACGGGTTCCGGGATAGGATGCCCATTCAAATCCCTGTGCATTTCCCGATCCCATAATCCCTTCAGGATTAATATTATCAGGAAGTGTGGTATAAATATAGAAGAGATCGCGCCCGGTTATGCTAATAGTGAGGTTCTGGAATACTTTAATTTTACTCACCAGTTTCTGGGGTAAGGTATAACTCAGCGAGATTTCACGCATTTTGATCCAGGTGTTTTCAATAATTCCGGGGGTTGATAAGAATTTACCCCAGCCACCGGCATTGGGCATGTATTTGTAATAATAATGCACCACTTTGTTGTTTGGGGTACCATCAGCATAAACACCCGGAAGAATCACGCCCACATTGCGTACATTACCTTCAGGATCAGTATAAGGCAATCCTCCGCCATCGCGCTCGAGCAGGGTTTCAGGGCTTTGACCGGTCTGTAAGCCTATTACATACGAACCGCAATAAATATCACCTCCCCATTTTGTATCGATCAGCGTGTTGATGGTAAAGTTTTTATAGGAAAAAGATGTGGTTAAACCTCCAACAAAATCAGGTGAGGCATTGCCGATGGGAACCCTTGAATCTGTAATCAGGTATTTGGTTCCTTCATCATTCAGAATCTTTTCACCTTTGGAATTGTATATATAATCATATCCCACAATGGTTCCGTATTCATCACCTTCGCGAAGTGCCATGGCCGGGCCGTTTAATCCCCAGATATCGGCCAGAAGATACGTATCAGAATAATTTCCCAGGCTGATGATATGGTTCCGGTTAAATGAAAGGTTTAATGATGTTTTGAGAATTGAATTTATTGATTTGTAAGGTACTGCATTGATCACTATTTCGAATCCTCGATTTGATAAAATACCTTCGTTAATGATTAAATTGGAGGCACCTGCACTTACAGGTATGGGTAAATTCAGGATCTGATCAAAAGAATATTTGTAATAATACGTTAAATCAACATCAATCCGGTTTTCAAATAAACCCAGATTCATACCGGCCTCATAGGCATTTACACGTTGAGGTTTAAGCTGAAAAGGAGGAATTTCACCCGGAAACCATGAAGTTTGCTGCCCGCCGAAAAGTCCTGTTGAATAATAAAACATTGTTCTGTAAGGATCAGTGTCAGTGGCGGTTTGCGAAACACCTCCCCTGAGTTTTACAAAATTCAGCCAGGGAACATGCTTTTGGATTTTGAACGCTTCGGAAGCTATAAAACTGGTTGAAACCGAAGGATAAAAATATGAATTGTTATTGGCCGGCAGGGTCGATGACCAGTCGTTGCGGCCTGTGAGTTCCACAAACACATAGTTTTTATAATCGAGATTCAGGAATGAAAATACCGAATTGTTACTTTTCCGGTTGATGGATTCGCCGGCAACAACCGATGATATATCATCACCCAGATGCTCAACAGTGATTGTTCCATTCTGATCAGTAACATAAGTAGTTGCTGTATAATTAAAAAAAGTATACATATTGGGGTAATACCAGGTGCCCGAACGCCCTGAAATTGCATAATAATCATGGTCCCAGCGGTTGGCGCCGGCTGTAAACTTCAGATTGATACCTGAACCAAGAAAGCGATTTTTAGAGGCTGACATGAAAAAATCGTAATTATCGCTGTAATTCC
>CAZKCK010000144.1:6888-10602 GCA_964550695.1 uncultured Bacteroidales bacterium
GGCCATGAATAAAGCAATCCCTTGTTGATTGAATTGCCGTCTTCGCCAATAATCGGGCTGTTGAGGCGGTTGAATTTAACGTAGGTCATGATTACATCGGCTTTCAGTTTATTCGAAACCTTCATATTTGATCCCAGAGTTACAGTAGTACGGTCAAAATTGCTGTTTTCGATGATGGGCGTATGGTCTTCACGCGTAAACGATAGCCTGATGGTTCCTTTTTCATTTCCACCCGAAGCAGCTACATTATGTTTGGTTGTAAACCCCTTGTTGTAAGGAATTTTCAGGTTATCGGGCTGAGGAGAATAGGAACGCATCCCGCCATCCCACCATTTAATTTTTTGCCCTTCCATGGCGGGTCCCCACGATACTGCCGATCCATAATAGCCAAATTCAGCAGAAGTTGAGGATGTTTCACCCTCTTGGTTGATGACGAGGTGATCGTTGCCATAAATACCCGGATACAGGAGTGTGCCGTCTTCATCAACCGGGAAAGTTGGTTCAGTAAATGAAATTGGTCCCTGATGCCCGTATGTATTCTGCACATCCCTGAACATGTACGGATTGGTAATTTTATAGTCGAAATTGTAAGTCACCCCAAGCCCTTTCTGAATTTTGCCACGTTTGGAAGTAATCAGGATGACTCCGTTAGCTCCTCTTGAACCATAAAGTGCCGAAGCCGCACCACCTTTAAGAATGCTATAATCTTCAATGTCATAAGCATTCAGGTCAGCGATGCCATTTCCCCAGTCAACGCCACGTCCGATACTTTCCAGGCCAGGAACATTTTCCATGGGCACACCATCAACCACGAGCAGGGGTTGGTTATTTCCCGAAAGATTATTGTTACCCCGGATGGTAATACGTGAGGTTCCGCCTTCAACCCCGTCACCCATCGAAACCTGCACGCCGGCAGCCCGCCCCACAATGGCATTGATGATATTGGGTGCACTTGAACGCACAATTTCTTCGGAATTGATTTTCTCGGTAGAATAACCGATTTCACGTTTCTGCCGCTTCACTCCCAGGGCGGTTACCACAACTTCCTCAAGTTTCTTTATATCAGGCATAAGGATTACATTGATGGTCTTTTGGTCAGATGCTACAATTTCCTGAGGCACGTAGCCGATAAAACTAAAAACCAATACAGATGAGGCTGAAACGCCGTTAATGGTATATGCTCCGTCAATATTAGATACCGTTCCGGTAGTCGTCCCTTTAATAGAAATTGAAACCCCGGGTAAGGTAAGCCCGTCTTCAGCTGATTTTACAGAGCCTGTAACCGTATGCACCTGGGCATTTGACCAAAGTGTGAAAAACAGCAGGATTGTTGAAATTGAAATCGCTTTTACCATAAGGTGTAGATTGGTGTGAAAGGTAAATACATCGCGTTTGAAATAAAAGTTGAGAAAGGCCGGTAGTTAATGAAATCAGACCGGACCATGGTTGAGTGATATGCGAAAAGTGGCATTTGTCATTCACAAAATTATAATATTTTTACTAAAATAATAAGACTTTGTAAAAAATATTAATAATTTTTAACTATTAGAAAACCCTGTAAAAGCAGTTTTCGAATAACACATTTCCAGGCACTTCATCCCTAAATAATCCAAAAACTGCTGACCCGCTTCCGCTCATTGAAGCATAAATAGCACCCGAGGTATACATTTTCTCTTTAATTTTCATGATTTCGGGCACCAATTCAAAAACGGAAGTTTCAAAATCATTCACCAGATATTTTTTCCAGTCATTAACCGGCAATTGCAGAATTTCAGCCGGAGATGGCCTGACATCCATGGGTTTAACACCTGCAAAGGCTTCTTTTGTACTTACACCTTGTATGGGTTTTACCAGCAATAATTTATAACTATTTAAATCAACATCCACATTTTGAAGTACTTCACCCCTGCCGGTAGCTGAACAAGGTACATTGCCAATGAAAAAAGGGCAATCACTGCCAAGCCGTGCCGCATATCCCGTAAGCTGACTAGCATTCAGTCCCAGTTTAAACAGTTCATTTAGAGCCCGCAACGTAAAAGCCGCGTCAGAAGAGCCTCCACCCAGTCCTGCCCCGGTTGGGATATTTTTCAAGAGGTGAATCTGAACCGGGGGTAAACCGAAATCACTTTGCAATAAATCAAACGCTCTTACACACAGATTTTCGGCCGGATCACCCGGAACATGAATGCCATATGAGTGGAATGAAAATGTATCAGAAGGCAGTATTTCGAGACAATCTTTCAGTGGCACCGGATAAAAAACCGTTTCGATATTGTGGTATCCATCAGCACGTTTTGAAATTATGTGCAGTCCAAGGTTGATTTTGCAGTTGGGGAAAAGAATCATAGATAAAAAATTATTCAGGTTGATGAGAATTGTCAATATTATCCAGAAACCAATGCATATATTTTTCAATACGACAAACCAGATAAAAGGGAAGATTGAGCAAAAAAAAGTTTTTACCCTTTCTTGTTGTACCAACATCTATTTTCAGATTTCCGGAATAAACACGAATGCAATATGAATGAGGCGCTTTATCAATAAACTCATGAAGTGATCGCAAACGTCCGGTCGATCCTGCTTTGACTTCAACCGGAATTAAATAGTCTCTGAATTTATACAAGTAATCCACTTCAGCATCAGCATCTTTTTCCTCACGGGTCCAAAAATTCAATTTAAATAAGACGTTATGTTCCAGAGCCATTAATTCCTGACCAACAATATGTTCTGCAATCCTTCCACCGTAAACTTCATCAATAATAGGTGAATTGAATACTTCTGTTTGCAACCCACTGAAATAGTTAATCAAGCCGGTATCAAGCAACTGCAATTTAGGAGATTTCCTTACATCCCCCTGAAAGGGAAGTGTTGTTTTGACTAAAGGGTATACCAGTTGCAAAATCATGGTTTTTTCAAGTAATCTGAAAGCATCGCCAATTTCACGGGATTTGTAATTTGAATTTCCAAATCCTTGAAATTTGATACGATTTCCTGCATAAGAAAAAGATGATTTTATGATATGCCGGATTATTGAAGTTTGAGCCTGTGATATACTATACTTTTCAACATCATCAAGATAAGATGCAAGTAAACCGATATAAGCAGGGTCAAGAGCTTTAATATCATTTTGTTTTGCAAAATTTGCCACTATTTCAGGCATGCCACCAATCAACGTATACTGTTTGAATGATTTAAGGAGTTTATCATGACCATAAACCGGGAAAGGTATATTATCAAGTAATTCAAGGCTTTGAGATTCATTCATTGCTCCCAGAAACTCGTCAAAAGCCAAAGGCACTATAGCCAAAAACTCTACTCTTCCAACCGGGAAATGGATATTCTTATCAATCAGTGATTCAAGAAGTGAACCAGCACAAATTACATAAAGATGGGGATAGTTTTCATAAAAATATCGCAATTGCTTTACGGC
Organism: uncultured Bacteroidales bacterium; assembly: GCA_964550695.1. GTDB lineage: Bacteria > Bacteroidota > Bacteroidia > Bacteroidales > TTA-H9 > CAZKCK01. Next base: position 10,319 of record CAZKCK010000144.1, read on the forward strand.
TTCATTTGAATTCTGGATTTCGTCAATAAAGATCAAGGTTTCTTTGCCACCCTCTTTTCTCAAGCCCTTAAGCAAAAAAATCGCATCAACAATTTCTGCTATCGAAAAACCACTGTTGAAAACTTTTAAATCTTCAGCCAATTCCAGATTGAGATAAATGTATTGCCCGAATTGTTTTGCAAACATATGCACAACAGTAGTTTTCCCAACCTGACGCGCACCACGAAGTATCAAAGGCTTGTGATCCTCACGGAGTTTCCATTGTGCCAACTTTTGAATTACCG
>CAZKCK010000145.1:0-10460 GCA_964550695.1 uncultured Bacteroidales bacterium
TCATAATCAATCTATTAAATACTATGAAATTCAAAAACCTAATCTTTTTTTCGATTCTGTTCACTTCTGTTATGACACTAAATGCCCAAAACAAACCAGGCAAACTGAATGTTTGCCAATCATCTTACAACTATGTTAAAACAGTAACTTCTGATTACAAATATCTGCTGTTTTTGCCAGCAGAATACTTTACTACAAAATCGGTGAAGTTTCCATTGATTATTTTCCTTCATGGTTCAGGTGAAAGAGGCGACAGTATTGACCTTGTGAAAAAGAATGGCATTCCCTCTTTTGTTGATCAGAAAACAGATTTCGGTTTCATAATGGTCGCACCGCAATGCCCTGAAGGTGAAGTATGGGATGCTGACCGCGTGATTGCATTGCTTGACGATGTTCAAAAGCAATATAAGGTTGACCCAAACCGCATTTATCTGACCGGTTTAAGCATGGGCGGCTTTGGCACCTGGGACATTGCCTGCAAATACCCCGAAAGGTTTGCCGCAATTGCACCCGTGTGTGGCGGCGGTTTCAGCCTGACGGCAAACAAACTGAAGAATGTACCCGTATGGGCATTTCACGGAGCAAAAGATGATGTTGTTCTTCCTTACTTCTCTGAAAGCATGGTAAATGCAGTAAATGAGTACGGAGGCACTGCTAAACTGACGCTTTATCCTGAAGCTAACCACAATTCCTGGACTGAAACCTACAACAACCCAGAGCTTTACACCTGGTTTTTATCGCACAAAAAAGCGAAAAAGTAAGTATAATTCTGATATGGCATAAACTGCCTGAACATAAAAAATCCGGAAACATGTTCCGGATTTTTTTTATATAAGTAATATATTACCAATACTTTACAATAAGTACAGCGGCTAAAGCTTTATAAACTCAACCCTGCGGTTATTGGCTTTACCTTCAGCAGTTGTATTCGGACCTGAAGGTTCCTTTTCACCTTTTCCATCGGTTTCCATTCTGGATGCATCAATTGCAAACTCCGAAGCAAGCATCGACTTCACCGAAGCAGCTCTTCTTTTGCTTAAATCAAGGTTTTTGGCATCATCGCCATCACTGTCGGTATGACCAACAATTTTTACACTAACTGATGGGTTTTCCTGAAGCACTTTCGAGATTTCTTTCACAACTCCGTATGATTCCGGTTTTATTTTATCAGAATTAACGTCAAACAGGATTCCGTGTGTTACAAGTTTCCCGTCTGTCAGCAGTTTATTGCGCATGTCAGGTAATCCAACAGCAATACGTAAATTTGTAATCATTGGTTGTGCCATATCTCCACCCGGATCAAAGCGTACGATATTTGGCCTGGGACCTTCCGGAATTCCTTTAATAATATCCAAAACTTTGGTCTCATCAACATAAAACCTGACACGCAGTTTTTGAACCCAAATTGCAATATGATACTTTTTATTCAGCTCAAAACCAAAATCTTTATCTCCACTTACACCATATCCACCATCAAAGTAATTTGTAAAAGATGCACTGTATGCAGAAAAATTTACACGGCAACCTGAAATTCCCGGAATAGCACCACCTTCAGTTGGATCTTTAATGTTACCATAAATTAAATTTATATAATATGCCATATTCTGTAGTTCATCATCGCCTGCTTGATGAATAATATCATATTCAACAGTAAAATTATCAGAAAGGTCAAACGATATATCCGGAAGATAATACCCGGCTCCCATCATTTTCAACCATTTACCCGGAAACAGGTTGGTTGTTACCACTTCTCCTGATCCATTTGTGTTCCAGAAAGATGGAAAATCGCCAACCACATCCTGTGAAAAATCATCAAAGTAAATAATCTTGTCACCTGAAATAAAGTCAAACTTTGAATAAGTTTTCAACGATTCCTGTTTAGGCTTTTCCTGCTGGGAAGCTTTTTCACCATCGTTGTTTTCAGCATTCTGGCTTTCACCTTCCTGATTTTCAGTTACCTGATTTTCTTCTTCTTTTTTCTTCTTTTTATCTTTTTTCTTAAAGAGACCGCCAATGCCTTCTTCTATTTTATCAATCCCCTTATCGATCCCCTGCCCGGTGCGATCATCCACACGTTGGGTCGATTTGTCTTTGACCTTGCCTGTTACATCAATCTGGGCATTGGCAGACACTACAGTAATGGCAAAAATAAATGCCAGAACAACAAAGAATTTAGATGTTTTCATTTTTAATTCCTAATAGTTAATGGTTAAATTATTCAATTTCAATCCTTTAAAAAGAAACAAAAAAATATTAATTTTTGGATGCAATATACAACATATTTTAAGGATGTCAACAGGCCTGTTTTACATCAAAAAAAAACCGGATAAAATCCGGCTTTTTACTCGAAAAATTTAATTTTTTACTATTGCAATCTGAAATGAACCGGCAATGAAAACAGGACTCTTACCGGAATTCCTCTTTGCTTTCCAGCTTTCCATACAGGCATTGAACGGAGTACCCGCAATGCTTCTTCATCACATCCTCCGCCAATTCCCCGCAAAACTTTAATGTTGCTGGCAGTTCCATCTTTTTCAACCACAAACTGCAAATGAACTGTTCCCTGAATCCCTGTTTCACGGGCAATTTGAGGATATTGGATATGAGTTGCAAGAAATCTCAATAATTCAGAAGTTCCCCCCGGAAACTCCGGCATATCCTCAACAACTTTAAATGGTTCTTCGGGTTCCACAATCACTTCAACAGGTGCAATTGGTTTATAAACATAAGCCGGGACACTATCCATTGGTGTATCCTCTATATTAAATAATTCAATATCAGGCCCATCAACAATATTGTCGACTGCAACAATATTAACAAATTGTTTTGGCGGAGCCGGGAGTTCTGGTTTTGTAACGGGTGGCAGGTCTTCAATTAAAGTGCCATCCCAGGTGGAAGCTGCAAATGCAGATTCAGTGTAATTGTAGGATTTCCATTCAAATGCGTAAAAAACAAGCATTAAGGCAACGATTGTGCCGATCTGAAAATAAATCCCTCTTTTAGGCTCAAGATCAGCATTTTTAGATTTTTTTGTTTCCATGGCTTTTAGTTTTAAAAATTAATAAACTTTAGTTACGTTACATCAGTATGATGATTCATCAAGGAATTTTCCATAAATTATTTTCAGTTTGTTGAAAATAATTTCAACCTTTATACATTTGCTGTTATTAATCATTCCATGTTTCTGAAATCCCGTCATAAAGAATCTTATTTGCTTCGTACTGCCCATATGACAGACGAGGAACTTTTGCTGGGATTTTGGCAAACCAACAAGCATGCACTAATTGAAGAGCTTTTTGAAAGATATACCCACATTGTATATGGTATTTGTTTAAAATACCTTGGAAATGAAGAAGATGCCAAAGATATGGCCATGTTGGTTTTTGAACGATTACTCATCCCGGCATCAAAATCTGAAGTGCTGAATTTTAAAAGCTGGATTTATACACTCACCAAAAATCAATGTCTGATGGATCTTCGCAAAACCAGACCCAAAGGCAATGATCAATCTCTTCAGAAACTTCAGGAAGAAATTATGGATTCTGATGACAAACTGCATCATATTGAAGTTAATTCAACTGAAGAAGCCCTACACATGGCTATAATCAAACTAAATACCGAGCAGCGTTCATGCATTGAGCTTTTTTACCTCAATCACCATTCGTATGCCGAGATTGTTACCATGACAGGATTCACTGATAAACAGGTTAAAAGTCATATTCAAAACGGAAAAAGAAACCTTAAAATTATTTTAACAAACGCAAAATGAATGGAGTTAAAGTAGACAGCCGGCTTTTCAACCGTTCAGGATGCCTGAACAGGGAGGCAATTTTGCTTTACCTGCAAAAAGGACTGACAGATGCGGATGAAACTGCTGTAAATAAACACCTTGAAGAATGCCCGCTTTGCAAAGATGCAGTTGAAGGCTTAACAATGGTAAATCCAAAAAATGCCGAAAACTCACTTCGTTCTCTTCATAAAAATTTGCATAAAAAACTCGGAGAGCATAAACTAAACCAACGCGTTAATGATTCCAGACAACTTAAAAAATCATTTCCGTGGTTTTCAATTGCAGCTTCATTAATTCTCTTTCTTGGGGTATATTATTATTTCAGGTTTTACATGGTAATCAGGAACGATCAAGAATCAACATTCGTTCAACAGCTTGATAAATCAGCACAAACAATTGACACTAATAAACTAAATGAAAGCCAGTCAACCGGTCTGCTTGCAGTGGGCGGAATTCAGGCACCGGCAAAAAGAGAGAAGGAGTCAACGGCCCATAGCAGGCAAACCCCGGCAAAATTAGCTGAGACCTATTCTGAATCGGATAATGCGGTAATTATTGCGGAAAACGATGCTGATAATGAGCAAAATCCGGATGAAATAGCTGCATACGAATCCCCTGCAATTCCGGAATTAAAGTCCGCCCCTGTTTCAATTGAAAGATCAATGGCCATAAAGGAAGAAGAAGTTGAAGGTAATGAAGTATTTACAATTGTTGAACAAATGCCGGAATTCCCCGGCGGGCAGGATTCACTCATGAAATTTCTGGTACAAAATCTTCACTTTCCCGAAAAAACTGATCAGTCAGAATCAGTTTATACGGTGTTTGTACAGTTCAAAGTTGATTCCACCGGCAGGGTTGTTGAGCCCAAAATATTGCGAAGTGCCGGAAAAGAGTTTGACAATGAAGCACTTCGTGTTGTAAAGCTTATGCCTCCCTGGATACCCGCCCATCAACGCGGTAAACCAGTGAACGTGCTGATGACACTGCCGGTAAGGTTTAAACCAACAAAAAGGTAATACAAGTTACGCCACTTTTGGTCAATTCACCCAAAAACTTTAATATTGTGCAAAGTATTTCTCACTATGACACTCTACTTTAAAGACAAATCGGAACTGTACGAAATTCTGGGTGAAAAAATTAATTTTCTCCATCATCATCTGCTGAACCAGACTGTGTTACCCGATGATACTGAATTAAAGGCTATTGCAGAATCTATCGGGTTTCTGAAAGACCACAAATACCAATTGGTTGGTCAGGGGTTGAATCAACTTGAATTTGTGATGCGTGAAGCCGAAGAAAAACTTCAGAGCCTGAAAAATGCCAAAAATCGTTCAAATTAGCGGGTAGTCAGTTTAAAAAATGCTATATCTTCCATCATATCAAGGGTTACTACATCGAGCAACATAAAATCAACCACAATCTTTTCAGCTTTTGATTTACTGATACCAGCAATTTCCATAAATTCAGAAATTGTAACAAATCCTTTTATTTCAACAAGTTCCAGAAACAGCTTTTCGTTTTCGCCATACCTGATAAACACATTTTTTTCAATACGGCTTCTGCGCCAGAATTCAAGAATTACACCTCCTGCAAGAATATTCTGATCAGCAACCCGTTGATAGGCGTACCATTTACCATCTTCTGACCCGGCATAATACGGACGTTCCTTCCCTGGTTTTACAATAACTTCAAGAACCTTTTTCCCATTTAAATTCCACTCATGCGATTTAAAATCAATTACAGGTTTGCTGTATATTTTTGCTGCAGCCTCAACCATATAATACTCTTCAACAGTACGCACACCTGCAATCACACCGTTATCCTTCACCCCAATGAGTAAACGCCCGCCGTCAGTATTGGCAAATGCCACCAATGACCGTGCTATTTTCCGAGAATCGTTTACAGCAAATTTAAAATCAAGCTGTTGATGCTCGCCCTGCTCTATCAGGCTCTCTATGTGCGATTTAGATATTTTCAAATGTAGATATAATGAGTCTTCAAAATTACAGTTTTCTCGTCAACGCTGAGGGATGGAATATTTGTAAATTTGCACCTGGTTTAATAAATTGAAAAATGAAAGAATACCCCTTTAAAGCTGTTATTTTTGATCTGGATGGTGTAATTACCAAAACCGCGCTCGTACACAGTGCTGCATGGAAAAAAATGTTTGATGATTACCTGTACGACAGGGCAGAAAAAACAGGTGAAACATTCCGTGAGTTTACACATTTTGATGATTATCTGCCATTTGTAGATGGCAAACCCAGGTATAAAGGTGTACAGTCTTTTCTGGAATCGAGAGGTATTGACCTTCCGTTTGGTGATGCGGCTGATATGCCGGGTTACAATACGGTATGCGCACTCGGGAACAGTAAAAATGAGGCGTTTAATGAGGTATTGGATCGTGATGGCGTTGAAGTATATCAATCAACCATTGACCTTATTTATGAACTCCGCAGGAATTTTATCAGGGTGGGCGTAGCATCATCGAGTAAAAATTGCGAAGAAGTTTTAAAAAAAGCCGGAATCCTGAACCTGTTCGAAACCCGCGTTGATGGGGTTGTTTCAGCAGAAATGGGTCTGAAAGGCAAACCTGAGCCGGATATCTTTACAGTAGCTGCTAAAAATCTGGGTGTTACCGTTGATGAAGCTGTGGTGGTTGAAGATGCGGTTTCAGGTGTTCAGGCCGGGAGCAAAGGAAATTTCGGGTTTGTGCTTGGCATTGCACGCGAAGAAAATGAACAGGAACTCCTTTCAAACGGAGCCGATATAGTTGTAAAAGATCTGGATGAACTCGGAGGCATTGAAGGGATTAACTCATGGTTTACCAAAGGACTCGAAGATGATTCCTGGTCAATTACCTATCATGACTATGATCAGGGTAAGGAAAAATTACGTGAATCATTGCTGACGGTCGGGAATGGATATTTTGGTACACGTGGAGCCCTTGAAGAAAGTAAAGCCGGCAAATTCAATTATCCCGGGACTTATATGGCAGGGGTTTACAATATCCTGGCTTCTCCGGTAGGTGATAAAATGGTTGACAATGAAGACTTTGTAAATTGTGTCAATTGGCTGCCCATTGAATTTAAAGTAAATGACGGGCCATGGATTGACCCGAATCAGGTAAAAATTATTGAGATCTACCGCAACCTCAATTTCAGGACCGGAATCCTGAAACGAAGCATGACCCTTTTGCATGATGGTTTAACCACCCATATTGATTCAGAAAGAGTTGCAGCAATGGATAACCGTAGGATGGCCGGAATAAAATACAGCATAACTCCTGTTGATTACACCGGAACAATTACGGTAAAAGCGGGTATTGACGGCGACCTGATGAATGAGGGTGTTGACCGCTACAAGCAGCTGAATCAGCATCATCTGAACCAGTTACATCAGGAAGCTCAGGGTGCTCAGGGAATTGTGGAAGTTGAAACCTGTGAGAGCAAAATCAGGATTGCTGCCGGTTATCGCATCCAATCAAAACTCAATAAAAAACCAATAGAACCGGAATTTAATACAACAACCGAAAAAGGCAAGGCTTTCAGCGCATTTTCATGCAAAGTAACTGCTGGAGAAACACTTACCACTGAAAAAATAGTTTCTATCTGCAATTCACTGGCACCTGAAGATCTTCAGCCGGTAACTGTTGTTAAAAAAGACCTGAGTAACGCCGGTTCGTTTGAAGAAATTGCAGCGGGATCAGCCTCAGCATGGAGGAAAATTTGGGAACGCGCTGACATTCAGTTAACCGGTGACCGGCTGGCACAAAAGCTCCTGCGTATGCACCTCTACCACCTGTATGTAACCACCTCGCCGCTGAATGTAAACATTGATGCAGGTATTCCGGCCCGCGGCCTGCATGGCGAAGCATACAGAGGACACATTTTCTGGGATGAACTTTATATCCTTCCCTTATTCAACCTCACCTACCCTGAAATTACCCGGTCAATTCTGATGTACCGTTACAACAGACTGGATGAAGCCCGCAACTATGCCCGTGAATACGGTTACCGGGGTGCGATGTTCCCCTGGCAGAGCGGTAGTTCAGGGCGTGAAGAAACGCAGGTGATTCATCTGAACCCGCTTACAGGTGAATGGGGTGATGACTACAGTTCGCTGCAGCGTCATGTATCATTGGCCATTGCATACAATGTCTGGGAGTATTTTCATACCACCGGCGATCTTGAATTCATGCAAAAATATGGTGCCGAACTGTTTCTCGATATCTGCATGTTCTGGACAGGTATGTGTGAAAAAGATCCAAAAACCGGGCGTTACCATATCAATCATGTGATGGGGCCGGACGAGTTTCACGAAAAATACCAGGACCGTGAAGAAGGTGGATTAACTGACAATGCATATTCTAACCTTATGACCGTGTGGGCATTGGGTAAGGCTTTTGAATTACAAAACCTGCTTGCTGAAGATGACTTTAACAAAATTGCAGGTCAATTAGGCCTCAACCAAAATGAGTTAAAGCGCTGGCAGGACATTTCGGAAAAAATGAACCTTGTTATTTCGGATGAAGGAATCATTTCGCAATATGATGGATACTTTGAGCTGCATGAACTTGATTGGGATTTTTTCAGAAAAAAATACGGCAATATATACCGTATGGACAGACTTTTAAAGGCAGAAGGGATGTCACCCGATGACTATAAGGTTGCAAAACAGGCAGATACATTAATGACGTTTTACAACCTGAACGAAGATGAAGTCAGCGGCATGCTTCAAAACCTCGGTTACAAACTACCTGAAGATTACCTAAACCGGAATCTTGCCTACTACCTTGCCCGTACCTCACATGGATCGACCCTAAGCCGTGTTGTACATGCAAAACTTGCCAACATGAGCGGAAACAGCGGGTTGGGCTGGGAACTCTACCAAGGTGCACTTACCAGTGATTACAATGATATTCAGGGAGGTACCACTGCAGAAGGGATCCATGCCGGTGTAATGGCCGGAACTGTCTGGATTGCACTCAGCGTATATGCCGGACTAAATCTGCGCAAAGATGAAGTTCACTTTAATCCGGAACTTCCGGAAAACTGGAAAACGCTGTCATTTAACTTTTTATTCAAAGGCGTACGGTATTATTGTTTGGTTGCTAAAAACAACATCACAATAACCGCCGGGGCCAATGAAGATACGAAGGTTCAGGTATGGGTGAAAGGTACAGCTTATGCATTGCAGCCGGGAACTCCGCTTGAAATCTTGTTTTAATACATAATTTAAATAGCTGATACAATGTACGACAATATATTAAACATTAATAAAAAACATAAAAAAGCCGCCAAGGCAATTCTCGAGAAAATCGGAGCCAATGAGTTTGATAAATACATTATCACAATTTCAGGTGAGGTAGCCAGTGGCAAGGCTTCAATTGCAAGAGCACTTGGTATAAAGCTCAAGAAACGGGGATATAAAATAAAAACTATTTACCTCGATAATTACTATCTCATTCCTCCGGAAGAACGTACGGAATGGCGTAAAAAACATGGCATTGATATGGTTGGGCCTGAGGAACTTGACTGGGAACTGGTCGAAAAAAATATTCAGGATTTCAGGGAAGGCAATAAATCGGCCCTGCCATTGGTGGATTTGTTAAATGACAATGTTGATCAGGTAATAAGCGATTTTAAAAACATTCAGATATTGATTGTATGCGGTTTATATGCCGTGCGCATCGAAAATGTTGATTTGAAAGTGTTTATTGAACTTACTTACAAAGAAACACGTGAAGAACAGATTGACTCAGAAAAGGAAGAACTGGATGAGTTCAGGATGCAGGTGCTGGAACAGGAACATAAAGCTGTAATTTCACTCAAAAACAAAGCTGACTATTTTATTGATTTTGATAACATTATGGAAACCTTCCACCTATAGCCAAAAAGGTTTTATCACATTTTAAAGGGTAGTAAACAATTCGTTTCTACCCTTTTTTATATGCCGGGCGGGCGTAACAATAATCGCAACCTGACCAACATATTTTTGGAGGCCAGCCACCTATATCTATTGAGGCATTACAGCCACAGAGAGGGCGCGTGTGTGGCTCCTTCAATGAAACAATTTTATTTTCAGGGTGAATTGATTGAATGAACTGACCATCAATACATTTTGAAGCTTCAATTCCTTCAACACAGCAGGCTTCTATATGAACCTGGTATGCATCCTCCAGGCCTTTGGTATATATTCTCCATGCGTTTCGTTCAACGGCAGAGGTTGCATGAATCTGTATTCCCAATGCTGCAAACCTTCGATCTACTTTCCGGTAAACACCCGGCTCCAGAAAACTATATACAAACTGACTGATACCATTGATTGCGCAGGATTTAACGATGGTTTCAAAAGAAATGCTGTTTGTAAAAACACTTCCCAAACAATCAGTAACCCGGATCAGCGGGTCAATCCGGATTCTGATTCGTGATGCATGGCCGGTAAGTTTCACAATTGAAGGCAGCAATGCAAGGGTTGATTCAGCATCCGGGACATTGGGTTCAGGAAACCATTTTTCACCATCAGGTAATGAGCCACAGAACTTCCCTCCCATTCCGGTGATGGTAAGTTGTACGAACAACTGAATACCAATACTTTTCAAACCACTCAAATAAGAGAATAAAGGGACTGACAGCAATGCTTTGGCATGTTTAGTCCACAAAACAAT